>NZ_MSDP01000030.1:0-90415 GCF_001937155.1 Salinicola sp. MH3R3-1
CGCTGCCGCTGACACCACGTCCAGCCTGGTTCGCTCCCTTCAGAAGGAATTCGGCGGCTTGGCAAGTACGGTCCTGACCGTTAGCCAGGTGCGCGAGGCGCTGGCAGGCAAAGCCACTGACGCCGAGATCACCAAGCTCGTCGAGACGCTGGACGCGAACGGCGATGGCCTCATCACACTCGCAGAGGCACAGCGTGAGGCGACTGCGGGACTTCCTGGGGCAATCGCGGCGTCTTTGGCACCTCTGTTCGATTCGATTGATCTGAACCTGGATGGCGTTATCACGTTCGACGAGATGCGCCGAGCGCTATCCGGCATCGCATCAGACGACCAGCTCCGCCAGATATTCCGCACGCTGGACGTGAACGGCGATGGACAGATCACGCGTCTCGAGGCGCTTCGCCAGTCCACCGACCGGACAGGCGATAACACCGGCGACATTTCAGGGCTGACGGACAGAACGCTGGGCCAGTTAGCGAGCATGGATAAACACGTTCGCTACGATTGGCGCGAAGGCATCACTCGGCGCCAACGCCTCACTGACATTGCCAACGTCGTCGAGAGCCATCTGGATGATCGCTGGTACGGCTGGCAGCAGTCCGACAACAATCACCTCACCAAAGCCTGGCGAGAAGCGATCAGCATCAGGACGCAGACGACCCGCGTCGCTGAGTTCATGAAGAAGATCTACGAGTCGCCTTACACCAAGTTTGCAAAAGGTGGTGCGTTCACGAACTCGGTGGTTTCCACTCCGACGACTTTCGACATGGGGCTAATGGGCGAAGCCGGACCCGAGGCGATCATGCCGCTGTCTCGGGGCTCCGACGGCTCTCTTGGCGTGCGGCTCGACATGCCGCCGCTGCCGGTGGCCACTGGTGGCAATAACAACGCCCAGGTCGAACAGCTACTGCGACGGCTGGCGCAGCTTACTCAGGAGAACACCGAGCTGTTGAAGCGCCTGGATGCACATGGCGCTGCGGGGGTTCGGGTCGCTCAGACCGGGCATCAGCGGTCTATTCAGCAGCTTGAGCGCATCGCAGGCTCCAACGAAAGCATGGATGACCGCGAGCGTCTGGGAGCACTGTCATGACCTGGCTTCTGACGATCGAAGCTCGCGATCCCGAGAACCGGCCGTGTGTGTTGAGGTTCTCCGATGGCGCGTACGACGCCCCGGACGACACGCTCTATTTGCCACGCATCAAGCAGCCGGGGCTGTATCAGTCCGGGCTCTATGCCGGCGAAGTCGTCAGCGTGGAGCGCTCCGGCGTCGGTGAAACGACGCTGATCAATGCAGATGGCGGCCTGAACTACCTCGCCGATTACGCCGTCGATGGCCGGGCAGTCGTACTGTCACTGGCAACGGATGCGGGCGTTCGTGAGATCCTGCGGGGCACGGCCTCCGGCCTCTCTTACACGCGTAACGAGGTCACGCTGCAGCTGCGCGATCCGCAGGCGTTGATCAAACGGCCGCATCCGCACCAAACCTATGCCGGCACCAACTCGCTGCCACATGGGCTCGAGGGCACCAAGGACGACATCCAGGGCCAGCCCAAGCCTCGCGTTTACGGTGACATTCGTAATGCCAAGCCGGTGCTGGTCAATACGTCCCTGCTTATCTACCAGATCGGCAGCCGCGCCGACTGCACGATTGACGCGGTCTACGACAACGGCGCCCCAATCGACGCAGGCGCACCCTATGCATCCATTGCCGATTTACAGGCCACTGCGCCAGCGGCGGGCGAATCCCGGCGCTATCAGGGGTTCGTCCGCCTGGGCTCGTCGCCCGTTGGCACGCTCACCTGCGATGCGAGAACGGCCCGCGTTCAACTCGGCGACGTGATCGCGATGCTTTGCGACGAAGTCGCTATCCCGTGCGATGTCGCAGCGTTGGCGAACGTCGGCGCGGTGGGCCTCTACGTTACCGATGCTAGCGATACGGCCTCGCTGCTGGACCGACTAGTCGCCGCCGGCGCGTGGTGGCGCATTGATGCCGGCGGCGTGATACGTGCCGCGATGCTGGTGATGCCAGATAGCGCGCCAACACCGATTCACGACCACGAGATCGTCTCGATCGACCGCAAGGCAACTGGTGCCGGCGACGTCGGCTTGCCCGTCTGGCGTGTCACCGTCCGCGCGGATCGTCTCGAGACGACCCTATCGGACACCGCCGGATCGGTCGATGATGACCGCCGCGCCCGCCTGGGCCGTGAGTACCGAGATGCGATCGCCGAGCGGCCCGACGTGCTCGAGCGCCATCCTCTCGCGGGTGAACTGACGATCACGTCGACGCTGCGGGATCTCGACGACGCACAGGCGCTCGCGGAGTCGATTCTGGATCTCGTCAGCGTGCGCCGAGACCGCGTGACGATCGAGGGTCGTATCACCCGGCACCGTCTTGAGATCGGTGCCGGCGTCGAGATCATCACGCCGCGCCTCGGCTATGCAGCCGGCCGGCGGGTGATCGTCATCGGACAGCAAATCAACGCGCGCAACGGGCGCCTTACATTGGAGCTATGGGGCTGATGGCACTGGATCCCGATCGCATCACGCTTTGCTGGCCCAACGTCATCGACACCGCGACGCTTTCCGGCGGCGCGTGGCTCGACAGCCTTCCGCTGGAGCTGGTGCAGGACGAGATACTCGCGGTGCGCTGCAAAAGCGCAGACGCGGCCCCCGCCTCGACCTGGTTCGATATCACGCTCGACAAGCCACGCCCGGTCCAGTGCCTGGCGCTCCCCGCGCACTCGATGTCCGCAACGGCGCGCTATCGGGTCCGTATCTATGGCGACGCCGCCCAGCAGTTCCTGCTTTGGGACAGCGCCTGGCAGACCGTCTGGCCGCAGCTGTTCGCGACCAGCGAGCTGGAGTGGGAATACGACAACTTTTGGTTCGGCACTATCAGCGAGGACGACCGCGCCCTCTATACACCGCTGCTGACCGTTTTCGCCGATGACGTTCAGCTCGCGCAGAGCGTACGCGTCGAGATCGACGACGTCGGCAACTCGGAAGGCGCAGTGAGACTGGGTCGTGTGTTCCTGTCCGACGCCTGGCAGCCCAAGTTCAACGTCTCTCATGGCGTCCAACATGGCTTCGACAGCGCGACCACGTTCGAGGAAGCCGGTGACCGCACCGAGTACGCGGACATCAAGCGCCAACGACGCACCGCGAGTTTCAGCCTGGACTGGCTAAGCGAGGAGGAAGCGTACCAGCGCATCTACTCCCTGCAGCGCGTGCTGGGCACCCATGGCGAGCTGCTCTATGCGTTCAACCTCGCCTCTCGCCCAGAGTCGTTCGCACGGACGTTCCTCGCTCGACAGCAGCAGCTCGACGCGCTCAGCCAGCCATACGCCAACACACATACCAACAAAGTTAACCTGCTGGAGATCCTCTGATGGCAGAAGTCACGTTTCCCGAAGAGCTAGGCGGTGACGGCTTGGTCGTCAGCGGCGATGCCAATCCCGCTACAGGTTTGGGCGCCGGTGGCCACCGTGTGAGGCTGGTACCCGCGTTCCAGGGTGTCGTCGCCATGGCCCGCACGGCGGTCGAAAAAGCGGCGCTGGCGAAAGAGCTTGCCGAGGCGGCAGCGGCTGATCGAAAGCAGACTGGGCTCGACCGTGTCGCTACCGGTCAGAACCTCGATGCCACGGCCGCCGACCGTGAGCAAACCGGATTGGATCGCCAGGCGACCGCCGGCAATGCAGCGGCCACCAAGGCAGACCGGGAGCAGACCGCCCTCGACCGAACGGCCACCGGCGAGAATGCTCAAACAACGGCCGCCGATCGTAAGCAAACGGGACTTGATCGAACTGAGACTGTCCAGAACGCCGAAGCGAGTTCTGCCGACCGGAAGCAGACCGCTCTCGATCGCATAGCGGCTGGTGAAAATGCAGAGGAGACTAATGCCGATCGCCAGCAAACCGGGCGGGATCGTGAGGCATCTGCCGGCTCCGCCAGAGCAGCCGCTGCCATCGTCGACATGCTGCAAACCGCCTTTCGTGGCCAACGAGTTGGGATCGAGATCATCGCGCATCGTGGGTTCAGAGGTGTGTCGATTCAGAACACGTTGCTGGCGCTGACCACCTGCATCGATGGTGGCGCCGACTCTCTCGAATTTGACGTTCAGATGACTATGGATGGTGTGCCAGTACTGTTTCACGACAACGAGATGTCAGCGTTGACGTCCGGCGCCGGTTCTATTGCGGAACACACTTGGGATTGGATCAGGGGCAAACGATATCTTCTGGCTGACGATACCGCTTATGACGGCGTAGGCATCCCCGCGCTGGCCGAGGTGTTGGCGTACATCCAGCACACACAGTGCCGGTTTTATCCCGAGATCAAGAACTATCGGACGCCCGCTGATATCGATGCCTACGTCTCAGCCATTCAAGAGGCGGGATTGTCGGCCCTCTGTTGCTGGCAGTCGTTCATACCCAGCGATCTCGAGCGCGTGCGCGAGTTGGATGCGAGCTGTGAGGTGGGCTTTTTGTCTTCCAGTGCCGATCAAGCCTCGCTCGAAGCGCTGGCGGATCAGGCCAGCCAACACCTACCCGCGAGCCTCCTGCTCAAGACAACTAGTGTCAGCACTCAGCCCGGCATCGTGGGGTACGCCCGTGCGCGCGGCGTCGACGTGGGAGTGTGGACCGTCGATATGCGGGCACAGCGGCAGCAAATGGAACGGCTAGGCGTCACGCGCCTGATGTGCGACTTGAACGTGAGGGGGTGACATGGGAATTCAAGGCAACGACTGGATGCAGTGGGAGTATTACAACGACTCTCTGACCGCAAAGATGGCCGTCAACCAGTACGGCGTTCGGAGAATCGAGAAGCCGAATGACGATGGTTCCGTCAACGGGCGCCTCTACCCTCGCGTCCTGGCCGGCGACGATGTCCTATTCACCATCGAGGCACGGTTGATCGAGGGCGATCCGGAAGCGAGCACTTGTCCCGCTATCGCTATCGATTATCCAGAGACGGCGAATCCTGTCGTAGAAGTGAAGATCGATAGCAGTAGCTGGAAGCAGTACCAGCTGCGTTACACGGTGCCGTTCGATGCTATCGATGGGCAGAAGCTTCCGATCTCCGCTGGCGTCTATAACGGGCGTGTCGGCACCGTCGAGTTCAAGAACCCCAGGTTGCGAATCCAGAACGGGCAGTCCCACCAGGTGCATGGGATCGGCATCCAAGCTCACAACACGCTCGGGCGTGGGTTCGAGGCAATCCCTCTCAAGGCCTTTAAGGGTGACGAGGCTTTGCTGCTGGGGAAGTGGGAAGACTCTCTCTTTCGGATGGTGGGATCGATGCGCGCCGCGCGTACCAACACTTCGAATGTAGGGGAGCGGTTTGGTGGCCATGACTTGATGACGACGGCGGATGCCTACGGTAACGACCGCAGTGTGATCTATTCGAGCTTTGGAGCCGGCTACAGTGAACCGGGCTTTTTCTATCGCGCAACTTACGATGGTGAAACGTACCTGGTGCTCGCCAACACATCCGGAGATCTCTGGAGTGATGCCTCGCCTCGGTTCTGGGGCTACCACCAGAACCTAGTCAACCAGGTGGTCAGTCAGGCCGATCTATCGGACTTAACGCCCACCGAAGATTTGACCTATGGCTATGAGCGAAATCGTTTCAACGGCGCTCCAGTCTACTCGGGGCGCAACGCGTTGGACTCGATCAGCTTTGACGCTAACGGCAACCCGGCTGGCGGCATTTTGGAAAGCAGCAAGGCTGGGAACGGCTACTACCGGATAACCGCAGATGGTACGGGCGAAGCGCACATCAACGGGTTGCAAATTCCTCTCAATGATTCCCCGTCGGGGTTCGTCATTTCGCTGCCGATAGCATTCAAGGAGATCCATGGCTTGAGTGTGACGACGAACAGCGAGGTTGACCTTTGGGACGATCGCAGCGATCGCTTCCGGTTCTGGCCCAACGGCCGAGGCACCACTGGATCGTCAATTCAGACTGTTATCGCGTCCGCTCAGGGCACGTCCTACCTGGGCAAGCGCGGCGGCATCAATGTCACAGTGGTTGGAGTGGCCGACGTATGAAATTGATTCTAGAACCTACCCGATCGCGCCACGCCGTGACCTATACCGCCGATGGCGACACCGTCACAGCGACGGTCAATGGAGTCGTCGAGGTGTTCGATTTCAGTGGCTCTGAAGATGGCGATTATCGCATCGAGCCGCCTGAATCCGGCGATCTACCTATTGCAACGGTGAGCCGCGCGAGCCGGATAGATGGCGTGCTGACGGTTTATGCCACGCATCACTTCGGCGCGCCCCCGGTGCGAGCGTTGATTGGCACCGGCGACGAGGCAGTGCTCGAACCCGAGGCCGAATACGCAGAACGGTTGGCAGCTTACGAAGCTGGCAAGCAAGTGAGAGAGGTCGAGTTATGACAGCCCAACGAGTTTCCTTTATCCCCGCCCCCTCGAACGCGGATCAGCTGGCGGTATCGCAGTCCCGCGCTCTGGCGTTACTCAACACAGCGTATGAGGCAGCGGCGCGTCCGCTGCTTCGCGAGTACCCCGAGATCGAACGACTTAGCTGGGGCACGCAACAGACCGAAGCCACGGCCTATCGGGCATGGCTCAAGACCGGCAGCGAGAGCGATGCGCCTGCAACCCCGGCGCTCTGCGCAATCCTGCGCGGGCGTAACGGCGCGTCCGGTACCGAGACACTAAGCGGGCTTGTCACCGCCGTTCTGGCGCGGGCCGAGGCATTCATCCAGTGGCAGGAGTTCACGGGTATTCGCCAGCGTGGCGAATGGGCCATTCAGGATGCTCAGACACCGGCAGCGGCGCTGGCAGTGACGTGGGAAAGTCTAACGACAGAGTAGTCAGTCAAAATATTTCGAGGAAAAGAGGAAAAGTGCCAAAAACGGCGCTAAAACGCGCCGAGTCGTCTCACGACCCGCGATAGGCTTTGCTCTATCGCCGGGGCGGACAGAGAGGAGCGACCGACGGTGGGTGCTGGAACACCCGCCGACGATCCCAACAGCAGTCCAAGCCTGCGTGTCGGCCAAGGCTCCCCGCATCGCGCGATGCACGGCGGAGTCTAGGCGAAACGTTAGAACGTTAGAAGGCCTGGACAATGGAGACGATCCGCTGCGGCGGTTGTAACCGGCTGCTGGCTAGAGCCAGTCGCTACGACACCATCGAAATCAAATGTCCGCGCTGCGGGCGACTCAATACTCAGAGAGCCACGAGCTCCAACTTTAAGGAGACCACTCGTGGCTCAACCGATAATCCCCTGGATGGGCGGCAAGCGCAGGCTGGCCGATAGAATCTTTCCGCTGATGCCAGCACACGAGTGCTACGTCGAGCCGTTCGCCGGCGGCGCGGCCCTTTTCTTCCTGCGCGCACAACCCGCGCAGGTCGAAGTGCTGAATGACATCAACGGTGACCTAGTGAACCTCTACCGGGTCGTACAGAACCACTTGGAAGAATTCGTGAGGCAGTTCAAGTGGGCACTCTCGAGCAGGCAAGTATTCGAGTGGCTGAAGCTGACACGCGTCGAAACACTCACCGACATCCAGCGCGCCGCTAGGTTCTACTACCTCCAGCAGAACGCCTTCGGCGCCCGTATCGAGGGGCAGACGTTCGGTACCGCGACGACGACACCACCCGGCCTCAACCTGCTGCGACTGGAGGAATCGCTGTCAGCCGCGCACCTGCGGCTGGCCAGCACCTACATCGAGCACCTGAGCTGGCAAGACTGCATCGCTCGCTACGACCGCGCCCACACGCTGTTCTATCTCGACCCGCCGTACTGGCAGACCGAGGGCTATGGCGTTCCGTTTGGCATCGAAGAATACGAGCAGATGGCCGATATCATCGGTAGGCTGAAAGGCAAAGCCATCATCAGCCTTAACGACCATCCCGACATCCGGCACGTCTTCGCCGGGTACCATATCGAGAGCACCGACATTCGCTACACCGTCGGCGGCGGTAAGGGCCAGGACGCCCGTGAAGTGCTGATATTCAGTTGGGATGTAGAGGCCGAGCCGGCGGGGCTGTTCTAGGGCAACAATGACTGCCGATCGAACGAGGGCTATGCGGCCATTACGGAAGCTCTAGGTAATGTCGCTCACTGTCACGGTTCGCACCAGGAACACCGGCAGTGCAAAAACACTGCCGGCCTATAGCATTTAGACTCCTTTCCACCCTCTAACAGCGACGAGATCGCCCTGAAATTCGTAACCCGGTTTGGTATTGCGCTCTACCACTCCCTCGGAAATAGCTTGGTTCATAAATGGTTGAGCTTGCTCATAATTTGGTACATGTAAGCGTTTGATCATTTCCAGCACCTCCTCCGGGTCCCGGAACTCACTATCAGATAGCTTTTGTAGCAGGTCCATCAATCCGTCGGGAGTCGCAAAAAAATCAAGCCCCAAGTCAGAAATCATATTCCCATCCTGCCGGTACACTTGATCACTGTCGTACTGGCAACCACGACTACGAGGCGAAGCAGGTCGGTCGTGAACAAGACGAAGGGAATGCGAGGGCGCGCTTTCGCCATCAGGGAGCACCTGGTGCAGCCATTCTACCCATCCGTCCTCAGCTACGTTTATGAGTCCACCGCAGGAGTCACAAGTCCAAGTCATAACAGTCCCACCCTATCTCTAAGTTGAGGTGATAGCCCATCAAGCATTGAGGTTACACTTTGGCAACAAAGATATGGGTGTGTCCAGTACCCTTGGAGAGCTGGCAGCAATCAGGGCATTGCGGTGCTGCAAAGAGCTGTCTCTGACGTTGCGGAGGTCGAGGCCAAGGTCCGTCGGCACTGCTACCTACGATTGTGCGACGTTAGGTATGGTAAGAAGTGGACGCGGGCTGATGAAACCAGGGGATGAGAGATGGTGGAGATAGGTGCAGCACTGACAGCGCTTCGCACGGCTTACGACACAGCTAGAGCCGCTAAAGACGTCAACGATGCAGCAGCTTTGAACGCAGCGGTCAGCGACATCATGGAACGGCTGACCTCAGCACAGTTCACCCTTACGGAAGTGCTTCAGGAGCATCATGCCCTGCTGGATCAAGTGAGGCAGCTAAGGGAGGCTCAGGCCAGAGAGGCGCGGTTTGATCGCTATCACCTCGAGCAAACAAGGCGAGGCTATTTCGTTCTCAGGCTCGATGAACGTCAGGCAGGGCCCTATGAGCCCAACCATGCAATATGCCCAAGATGTAAAGAGGACGGGAAACTAGCGGTGATGATGGAGAACGACGAAGTACTTGAGTGCATCACTTGCAGGTATTCGGCGTGGAAAGAATATCCTGACCCTATCGTCGGCTAACCTGGGGTGGTGCCAAATGGACCGCTAAAGTGCCCTGCTCCAAGACTTAGGCACGGTGCCAAATCCGGCGCGCTTCAGTGCCAAATGCGCCGCGCGGCTACACTATCAGGCGCGGCAGAAAATCTTGAGGCATGGGGCAATATGGACACTTAACGGACACGCACAAAAAAACCGCCAAATTGGCGGTCTCTTGTAAGGCCAAAAAAGCCTTTTAAATCAATCTCTAAGCTCTGGTGCCGACACCAGGAGTCGAACCCGGGACCTACTGATTACAAGTCAGTTGCGGCCTCTAAGTCGGCTGGAATAGCACAGTTGCCACGCGCTACGAAGAATGTCTGTGCCCAAGCGTGCAAGGAGACACGAATCTGCCTTCACTCTATTGCACTACATTGGCGCTTAGAATCATGGCTGTCGGCCCAGCGGATGTCAACTTTCTCATGTACATCCGCTTCCCTCACGCCTGGCAGGGAGCTACAGCCCCCTGCCAAGAGGATCTCATCAGACGGGGGGCCTCGCATTCAGCGCGCGACGCATTGCCTCGACGTCAGGATGGACGTACTCCATCGTGGTTCGAATATCGGTGTGATTGAGGATGTTCTGGGTGAGATGAATGTTCCTCTCGGGGCTATCCATGAGGCTGGTCCCGAGGAAGTGCCGGAAACGGTGAGGAGACATTTTGTATCCGGCCAGCTCGGACAATGACTGGAAGAAACGCTCTACCTGCCATGTATCCATGGTAGTCCGCTTATGCCTTTGGCTGAAGCGGTTGACGTTGAACAGTTGGTCTCTACGTTTAAACCCAGCACTGTGTGCGGCAACTATCAGCTCGTAGAGGTGAGGATAAAGGCCATCAGGTATTGGCAGGATTGTTTCGGTATGAGTTTTAGAGCCCACAGCAGAAGCTCTAAACACCCGCTTTTTCAAATTTATGTCACCCGCCTCTATGTGGAGGAGCTGATTCAGGCGAATTCCCGTATAAAAAAAGGTTTCCATCAGCCCCAGCCAGAACCAAGCTGGATGGATCTTGGAACACTCGTCGTAGCAAGATTCAAAGCGCCTGCATACGCTCAGCACTTCCCGCGCATACCGTATTTGAATTGGCTGAAGTGATTTTTTTGGCTGCTTCGGCTGTTTTACTGATACTTCCTTAAAGGGGTTGCTGACACTGGCTATCAGCTCGTGCTTGATCCCAAAGCTGTAGAGTGCTTTGAGGTGTCTGGCGTAATTATTCCAGCTGGACTCGGCAATGCCCTCAGGTTTAGCCTGGGTCCGTATAATCGATACCCGCCATGCAATGACCATCTCCCTGGATACCATGCTGGGATAAGCTTGGTATCCAAGGTATCGCCGAAAGAGGCGCACTACCCCAGAATAGGTGCTCACACTCTTGGGGCGCAGATGCTTGTCTGCAGAGTACCGACTTACCAGCTCCATGAATGACACGTCATTCATCCGTTTCGTCCTTCTTCTTTTGGGATTTTAAAAGAGTCAATACCCAATTATCGGGAGGTATCCGTTGACTCAACTCTCGCGGATCCTTGATCAAGTACCCCTTCAGCTGTCGGGTCTTGTTCGGCCCCTCGACGGAAACGTTATGAATATTTTGCCCCTGAGTTCTGATGTGCAACCCCAGCTTCTGAAAGCGTTTTTGAACCGCTTTCCATTGATCTTCCTCGCCCAGCACCTTGATGCTAAAACGTTTGAATATACCGGGGCTGACCAAGAAATAGGTTCCTTCCACTGTATGGATAGGCGCCTTAGTGTCATTGATGACGATAGAGTGATCCGCAACTCCCATCTTCAACCACTGCCAGAACCGCTTACCGAGATCCGAATTATTGTTAACGTCTTGAGTGCTCGACTTTGGTCGAGAATCGTCATTTTTAGCAGATACAGATGCATCTAGCTCGGATGAGTTGGCTGGTTCAGGCGTACCAGCAATCTGAACCTTCTCTGACTCTTGCATATCTTCGGCACTTATCTCTGGGAAAAGCGCCATGACGTCGTCGTCCAGCGTGTCACTGCTTGGGCTAACCTTAGAGAGCGGTTTAGCCGGTGCTTCAGGCTCATTAGAGGTGGTCGACAGCTCTTCAGGCTGCATCTTCGGCTCAGGCGCTCCCTCCCCTTTGATCGTCAGCTTGCCCCTGAATGACTCCGGCTTACCCTCTACCCCCCAGATCAAGGTCGAGGGCACCTTGATCATGTTGAAAGACTGCTTCCACTCGCCATCTACGATGTCGCACTTCCAGACCGATTTCCCTTCGCTGACCTCTTCGATCAACCCATGCGCCTGAAGCTCGCCGTAAAGCCTGTTCAGATCTCCCGGAATGCTTTTGATGCCCTGTGCGTATAAATGCGTCTTCAGTTCATTGACCGCTTTCGGCGACACCAGCCACAGAGCCTCTTCTGTCAGCCAGCCAGTTCCTCCTTTCTGATTGAGCTTGAACTGCTCCCTGACCAAATACCGCAGCCCCTCGGCCAACTTTCTCTGAATGGACTCCATGGGCGCTGACAGGGCCTGTACCGGGTCACCGCCCAACGCCTTGGCGACGCTCGCACGATCCGCCTGATGGATCAGCTCTGCGATGATCCCTCCTTGCTCGGTATGCCCGGTGATGGTGTACATGAACAGTGAAAAGAGCTTGGGTTGGGTCATCATCCAGTCAAGAACTTTTGCTCCGAGGACTTGCTCGCCTAGCAATGGGTTAACTGCAGTATGCAGGTGATATTCTCGTCCAGATCGATAGCGAACTCGGTAAGGAGCAGGGATCGCGCCATGCCATAGCCGCCACTCGTTTCCATCCTCAAGATGAATCTCGATGTCAACCAGCGTCTTGGCGACGTCGTGCATGAGCGCCCCGTAGATAACGGCTGCACTCCACAACTCACCAGCGGAGCTTTGGTCTTCCGGCTTTGCGCCAGATGGGAGGAGGTGACGCTGCCTCAGTCTCAATCCGTAGCAAGCCATCTCGAGGGCATGATCGAGCATGCCGCCCGGGTAAGCATGGTGATGGGACTCTGACGCTGGAAGGAGCTGCACTAACTCAGCATAACGACGGATCGGTGCGAGCAGATACTCGTCGAATACAAACTGGGTCAACGACGTCATGTCCCAGAGCATCTTTACCATCCGCTGACGACGCGGGGTCTCGAGCAGCGCCCTACCAGAAAGCGGTACCGTGAAACCGTCTGACAGCTTGGCTTTCTGGCCGGATCGCGAGAATAAGGGTCGTAGCATTGATGATTCCTGTCGTGCTGCGCGAGCAATAGATGTGACAGGGAGCAGGTGATGGGGGAAAGCGGAAACGTTAAATGGATTTGAGAATCTTCCACTTCGACGGTCGAGCGATCGTGCCAAATGAATTTGACCTATTTCCAGTATTTGCGCTTAGATCCTAGGCACTCACTGTCGCCTCCCCTCCTCAGGGTCGACCCAGGTTGACGACCGCCGTCGCCGCCGCTGGTCGGCCCTGCCCAGGCCATCGCACGGCTAGCGAAATTCGGTCTGTTGCGGAGTCTGCATCCGATCGTGTCCGCGCGCTTCGCGACGCTTCTACGTCCCCTCGGCGCGGCACTGCTTGGCTTCTTCGGACTGCCCGCGGCAGGCTTCGCCATTCTCCACGGCGCAGGCAACGGCCTGATGACGATCGCCTCGGGCACGCTGCCGTTGGCACTGTTCGGTTCGCGAGGCTACGGACGACGCCAGGGTCTGATCATCGCTCCGGCGCGTGTCGCCCAGGCGACCTCGCCGCTGACCTTTGGCCTGCTCATCGACCAGTTTGGCGCCGGGGCCCTGGTGCTGACCTCACTCCTCATGCTGTTCGCGCTGCTGGCCTTGCTGGCCATTCGCCCCGGTGGCGAGCCTGTCCATGAGACTCCCGCCGACTGACACACGAGGCAGTCAATATCGCGCCGGCTACTCTGGCGCGTTGCGCTGCTGCGGATCGCGAGTGAAATCGCCGACCAGCTCGTGGGGATCGACATTCTGGCGATGCCCGCCAGCGGCGTCGGCCCACCAGCGCAGTTGCGTGGTGCCACGCTGCAGATAGGTCTCCCAGCGTTCGGCCCCATCCTCCTTGCGATACCGCCCGTCTTCATCCAGCACCTCCGCTGCATGCGGCACATGGATCATCGCCGAGACAGGCAGGCAACCGAGCTCGGACAGAAAGGTGCGCATGCCCACGGCGGCACGAACTCCGCCCCACTGGCCCGCCGAGTAGGTCACGATCAGGCTCGGCTTGTAGGCGTATAGCGAACTGCCGAAGTGGTTGAGCAAGTGCGCCAGCGCCGGGCTCAGGCTGTGGTTGTATTCCGGGCTCACCATCACATAGGCGTCGGCAGCGCGAATTTTGTCGGCCAGCGCATCGAGCGCCTGGGGCACGTGGTTGGCCGCATAGGCAAAATGCGGTTTGAACACTTGACCGAAATCGTAATCCAGCGGGTCGATCAGCTCGATGTCACCGTCCGGATAGTCCGCCTCGAGATGGGCTCGCAGCGCTTCGGCGACCCGAGCGCCCAACCGTGGCGGTTTCGGCGGCAGGCTCTTTCTCGTCGAGCCCAGCACGATCAATATTTTCACGTCGTCTCCTTTGGCAGCGCTGCCCAGACGATTCAGGCCGCCGGCAACATCGGCAGCCACAACGCCAGCGCCACGAGGGTCGCCAATAATACCGGCGGCGTGATCAATAGACCGATCTTCATGTACTGCCCCCAGCCGATCTTGTAGCCCTTGCCGGCCAGCACGTGAAGCCACAGAAGCGTTGCCAGGCTACCGATCGGGGTGAATTTCGGCCCCAGGTCGTTACCGATCACGTTGGCGTAGACCATCAGTTCCTGTGTCACCGCCGGTACCTGCGCCTGATCGATCGCCAGCGCCCCGACCAGCGTCGAGGGCAGGTTGTTCATCACCGAGGCGACGATGGCGGAGAGGAAGCCGGTACCGATCGTGGCGACGAAATCGCCCTGCTGCGCCAGCCACTGCAGCGCTCGGGCACCGTAGTCGGTCAACCCGGCATTGCCTAGCCCGTAGACCACCAGATACATGCCGATGGAAAACAGCACGATCTGCCAGGGCGCGCCCTTCAGCGCCGCAGTCACAGAGACAACGGCGTCTCTGCCGCCCCGCCACCAGCGCCCGGCGATCGCCATCAGCACGATCGCCGCCGCGCCGGTCACGAAGGCGATGGGAATGCCCAGCGGCGCCGTAACGAAGTAGGCCACCAGCAGCACGGCCAGCAGCGGAAATGCGGTCCGAAATATCAGCGAATCCTTGATCGCCGAGGATGGCGCATCGAGCTCTTCGATCGAATAGCGCTTGGGGATCCGCCGGCCGAACGCGATCCAGAGCACGGCCAGCGTGGTCGCCAGCGAGACCAGATTGACCGGGACCATGACTGCGGCATAGCGATCGAAGCCGATATCGAAGTAGTTGGCACTGACGATATTGACCAGATTGGAGATGATCAGCGGCAGGCTGGTGGTATCGGCGACGAACCCGGTAGCAATGATGAATGCCAGCGCCGCCGGCGGAGAGAAATCCAGGCGCAGCAGAATCGCGATCACGATCGGCGTCAGCAGCAGCGCGGCACCATCGTTGGCGAAAAACGCCGCGATGAATGCACCCAGTACCACGACCAGCGGAAACAGCAGATGCCCTCTGCCGTTGCCCCACCGCGCGACATGCAATGCCGCCCAGGCGAAGAACCCAGCCTCATCCAGGATCAGCGAGATAATGATCAAGGCGACGAAGGTGAACGTCGCGTCCCAGACGATATCCCATACCACACCGACGTCCGTCCAATGCACCACGCCCACGAGCAGCGCCATTAGCGCCCCGCCCAGCGCGCTCCAACCAATCCCCAAGCCCTTGGGCTGCCAGATCACCAGAACCAGGGTGACGATGAAAATAGCCAGTGCCAGCATCGAATGTCCCTGCGTTCAGTGAGTACTTTTTAGTGAGTGCTTTGATTGACACGCCGAGAGAGGGCTTCCGCACTCTCGACACGCTCGGAATAGCGATCGGTGAGATAGGCCGAGCGCCCCCGCGTCAGCCAGGTAAACTTCACGAGCTCCTCGCAGACATCGACGATGCGCATATAGAGCGGCGAGGGTTTCATGCGTCCGGCGTCGTCGAACTCGTTGAACGCCTTGGGCACGGAGGACTGGTTGGGAATCGTGATCATCCGCATCCATCGGCCGAGGATCCGCAACTGATTGACGGCATTGAAGCTCTGGCTGCCGCCGGAGACCTCCAACACCGCCAACGTCTTGCCCTGGGTGGGGCGAACGCCGCCCAGCGACAGCGGGATCCAGTCGATCTGAGCCTTCATGACCCCGGTCATGGCGCCGTGGCGTTCCGGGCTGACCCACAGCATGCCGTCGGACCACTCGGCGAGATCACGCAGCTCCTGCACTTTGGGATGTTCCGCCTCGGCGTCGTCCGGCAGCGGCAACCCAGAGGGATTGAAGGTGCGCACCTCGCAGCCGTACCAACGCAGCAGCCGGCCGGCTTCTTCGGAAGCCAGCCGCGAGAAGGCGCGTTCGCGCAGCGAGCCGTAGAGCACCAGAATCTTCGGCGGGTGGCGTGGCGCATCGGCGCCGACCAGCGCTTCGACATCGATCGGCTGTAGCTTGCTCGGGTCGATATTGGGTAGATCTTCGAACTGCTTATCGAAACCGCTGAGCTCACTCATTGCCCGCCCCATCGGCGCGCACGACTTCGCCATCTTCCTTGGTGAAGGCGGCAACCGGATTGGCCAGCAGTGCCAGCACCCGCTCCGAGGGCCGACACAGGCGGGCGCCCTTGGCGGTGACCACGATCGGCCGATTGATCAAGATCGGGTGCGCCATCATCGCATCGATCAATTGATCATCGCTCAGGATAGGATCATCGAGGCCGAGCTCCTCGAACGGCGTTCCCTTGCGACGCAGCAACTCGCGCGGGGTGATCCCCATCATCGAGATCAGTTCGACCAGACGCTCGCGAGTGGGCGGCGTCTTCAGGTATTCGATCACGTCCGGCGTCTCGCCGGAGGCTTCGATCATCGCCAGCGTGTTGCGCGACGTGCCGCAGGCGGGATTGTGATAGATCAGAGGCTGCATGACGGTCTCACTCCTTGTCATCGGAACATTCACCCAGCGCCGTCAGAAACGGCTCGCAAACCTCCGGATGCCCGGCGCAGCAGTCACGCACCAGGAACTGGATCGTCTCTCTCATGTGCGAAAGGTCGGCGCGATAAATGATCGACCGGCTCTGCCGTTGGGAAATGACCCAACCGGCCCGCGCCAGCACCGAAAGATGCGCCGACAGGGTGTTATGGGGTACACCAAGCTGACGCGCGATCTCGCCGGCGGGAAGCCCGTCGGGCTCATGACGCACGAGCAGCCGGTAAGCCTCGAGGCGCGTCTCCTGGGATAGCGCAGCAAAACTGGTGATGACACTATTCGTTTCCATATGTCCAGAATATAAGACATATGGAAATACAGCAACGCCGTCAGGCAGAAATCGAAGGGAGTGGTTCCCAGGAGAGCCACGCACTGCACCGGACTCAGCCGTTGCTTTCGTTCAACTGACCGAAATAGACGGGCCGGCAAATACAGAAGACGGGTGCACCGATTGCCTCGACGGCGGTGACGAAGCGCTCCGCCGTTTTCTCGTCCACCGCGTACATGAGCTCGATGGGCTGGTCAGCCAGTTGGAGCCAATCTGCAACACCTCTACGACGTAGCCCTACTCTGCGGTATTGGCTTCACCATGAGCTTATTCATTGGCAATCTCGCTTTCCCAGACGATGCAATGCTCGTGGATGAATTGAAGATTGGCATTTTGATCGGTTCAACCCCCAACGGCATAGTGGGCTAACTGGTGCTGCCTCGAGCCAGATAATCCAAAAAGGGGCGGCCTCAACGGAGGCCGACATCCTGCTAGGCTGAATGCTCAGAGAACTCGAAAGCGGCCTCTGACAAAGCCAAATACCTTCTTACCGAGCTGACCACCCACTACCTCAATAGAATCTCCTCGTTGGCGGTTATCCCGTTTTCGTCTGCGATCAGCAGGTAGACTGTTATACTCTCCCCTAGTATATATACTACCCTCCTGTATAGTTTCAGTTTCTAAAGAGACAGCCACATGCACACCATCAAAGACAAAGCGAAGCTGTTAACCCGCGTTCGACGCATTCAGGGACAGGCGGCCGCACTTGAAAGGCAGCTTGACCAGGAAGGCGACTGTACTGCAGTGCTGCAACAGATCGCTGCGATTCGCGGGGCGGTGAATGGGTTGATGGCCGCCGTCATGGAGGGGCACCTGACTGATCACGTCGTCAGGGAGCCCGAACTGGCGCAGCGGCAACAAGACTTGGACGCGGTACTACAGGTCATCAAGTCCTACCTCAAGTAGGACATAAAGAAACCCGGCACACAGAAGGCCACAAAAACGAGTAGCGTACTGAAACGCCCCTATGACACGACGACTAATTTCGAGCGCCAAAAAATGGGCGCACGCGATCAAGCGTGATGTACATGCGGTCTGGTTAGCCGCACGCGACCCGCGGACACCGTGGTTCGCCAAGGTGCTTGCGCTGATTGTGGCGGCCTATGCCGTCTCGCCGATCGACTTGATCCCTGACTTCATTCCCGTGCTTGGTTACGTCGATGACATCATCGTCGTGCCACTCGGCATCATGCTGGTCGTGAGGCTCATCCCGCCGGAGGTAATGAACGAGCATCGAGAAACGGCTGCCAATGCGACCGTGCATCCGGCAAGCCGCATGGCTGCGGGCGTGTTTATCGCCATTTGGATCGTCTGCGCCATCCTCCTGGTCAGATTGTTCCTCTGAATATTTCAAAGCATGGCCAGGCGGGCAGATACAACCGGCTTCTACATATCGTGCTGATTACGACACCTAATCAACCTGGAGCAATACAGAATGCACCATCACCAACTCGAAGCCTGGCAACACACTCATGTTTTCGGTCAAGATCGAAAACGATCCGGCGAAACACGTTCTCTCATCATAGTTGGATTGACGCTCACTATGATGGTCTGGGAGATTCTGGCCGGTGTCCTATACGGTTCGATGGCCCTCCTGGCCGATGGCCTGCACATGGGCTCTCATGCGGTCGCTCTGGGTATTGCGGCCTTCGCCTATGTCTATGCTCGCCGAAACGCAGGCAATTCGCAGTTCTCATTTGGCACCGGAAAGGTCAATGCATTAGGCGGGTTCACCGGCGCGGTCCTGCTGGCAGGTTTCGCACTGTACATGGTGATCGAAAGCATCGATCGCTTCATCCACCCCGTCGCAATTTCGTTCAATGGGGCTATTTTCGTCGCCGTGATCGGCTTGATCGTCAATGGGTTATCGGCCTGGATACTGGGCGGAGAAGACCACGACCATGGACACGGACACGGACACGGACACGGACACGGACACGGACACGGACACGGACATCATGACCATAACCATAGAGCTGCCTACTTCCACGTACTTGCCGATGCTTTGACCTCACTGCTGGCGATTGCCGCGCTGTTGGCCGGTAAGTATGCGGGCTGGAACTGGATGGACCCGATCATGGGTATCGTCGGCGCAGCACTTATCACCCGCTGGTCATGGCATCTGTTGAAGGACACCTCCCGCGTGCTGCTCGATCATCAGCGCAGCGACTTGGAGCACGACGTCAAACAATCCATTGAGACTGACGATGCCCTTATCTGCGACCTGCATCTCTGGGCCATTGGTCCGGATATTCACGCCGCCATCGTCTCGATCGTTTCGCATGACCCGGAGTCGCCTGAAGTCTATAAACAACGTATACAAACTCGATGTCCGTCGTTGGTGCACGTTACCGTCGAGACGCAGCGCTGTGTCACTGATCCGGAGAAACCGATGCTGGGGCAAGGTTAGCCAGCTAAGCGCGACAGAGACATGGTAATCGGTCTTGGTACGGGCGAGAATTAGTTTTGCATGCAACTCGGTCTCGCCCCGTCTTCCCTCAATTATGGAGGCATTATTTTCAGTGCCTCAAGCCGCCACAGTCTTTCATAGGGACACTCAGTAGTCTGGGCAAAATATAAACAATGAAATCGAATAAGATGGGGATTCTGACCTTCTGTAATATCTACGGACCAAGCATTCCGAACACCTAAAATTACGGAGCGATAGTTCCTGTCAAATACAAGTCTGTCTGACCTGCCAAAACGTGGCTACAAAAACAGTGGCCTCATTAAAAATAATATCTATTTAATATAGAGTCATCCTAGATAGCCTAGTACAGGAAACGCTGCCAGGAGCCAGTAGGACAATGCGGTCAGCTGACCGGTAACCATTAGCACGCCCATACCTACCATTATGAGACCAGCTACGATATGCATGGGTCGCCCCCAGCGGCGCAAGAGTTTCTGATGCTGAAGGAATCGGTCGAGCGAGATGGCCGTGAGAAGAAATGGAATGCCAAGGCCCAGCGAATAGACCGCAAGTAATGCCAGGCCACTAGAGACATTGGCTGTCGAGGCACTAACAGTCAGAATGGCGCCCAGGATCGGGCCGATACAGGGCGTCCAACCAAAAGCGAACGCGACGCCTAACAAATAAGCCACGCTGGGCCCGTCACCTTCATCCTTGAACTTTCCTATGAAACGCCACTCCCGTTGCAGCCACGGCATCGTGAATATGCCTGTCATGAAAATCCCAAACAGAATAACGATGACGCCACCTATCAGGTTCGCTTCCTGACGGTAGATCAGCAGGAAACGGCCGATGGCTGTGGCGCTGGCTCCAAGAATCAGAAATATCGTGGAGAACCCGAGCACGAACCAGAGTGATTGGGTGATCACCCTGAGTCGTTCGCGACGGCTCGCCTGCTGAATCTGACCCAGCGAGCGACCAGCTACAAAGGAGAGATAGCCGGGCACCAGAGGTAGAACACAGGGAGAGACGAAAGAGATGAGGCCCGCTAGAAACGCCGTTAGCAGGCCGATGTTGGCGATTTCGAGCATGTTTCAGGTGCGCGCTAAAACGTTCTCTAGGTGGTAGAGGGGGGTATGTCAGCGTGGGCCTGCTGTGTCATCGTCTCACTTTGGCTGGCAGACTCGTCTTTCTTGCCCTTCTTGCAGTGCATCAAACACATCGCTCCACACATGAGCAGACATGGCAAGAGTGCCACCAGTATCGGTGCAATGCCGAGTATGACCAGTTGATCCCAGCCCATGGCGAGGCTACCTGTAACAATTACGGCACCCAAGATCCATAAGCGGCGCGGGCCTGACATCAGGCTTTTGAATCCGGACGGTTCTTGACCTCGATTAGATTTGTTGTCACCACAGCAGCTCATAGAGATACCTCTGTCGAATGTCCAATGGTTTCTTCAAGAAACGCGGTCATTTCCGGGGTGTCCCATTCTGTCGCACCCACGAGGCGCCCGATCTCGTCTCCACGGGAATCGATCAGTAACGTCGTTGGAACTCCCAGAGCACCAAGCTTGGTTCCGGCCATGCCAGTGGTATCAATATACTGGCGGAGGTGTTCTATACCCACATCCGTATAAAAATCCTGCACGGCCTCGACTCCCCTGCGATCGATCGATAGCGCGACGACCTCGAACGCTTTCCCGCCCAGCGAGGCCTGTAGCGCATCCAGGGCGGGCATTTCCTCACGGCAGGGACCGCACCATGTCGCCCAGATATTCAGCAGTACCATCTGGCCCTGGAAATCGGCAAGAGTCAGTGGCTCTCCCTTACCATCCTCGAAAGCTAGCTCCGGCAGATCGCGGGGGCTTTCCCAGAGCATGACCCCCTGCGGACCGATGCCTTCCGGCGGACTGGCAGGAGCGACTGAAGCCAAGACCATCAGGCATGCAAACGCCACGCCCCGTTTGATAGTGACCAGTGTCATAATTGTCCAATACTGGCATTAGTAAGTAGCGTAAACTTCAGGCGAATCGGTTGGCTGAAGGGTTAAGGTATAGACTTCGATAGGGTCTTGCTTTTCTCTGCCCATACCTGGCGATCCTAGTGGCATACCGGGTACGCTCAAACCTTTTATAGAGGGCTTGTCTTCCAACACCTGCTTGATGCTTTCGGCATCAACATGGCCTTCGAAGATATAGTCACCGATCAGCGTAGAGTGACACCCATAAAGCTTTTTAGGAACGTCATGTTCTGCCTTGATTTTCGCTAAGTCATTAGTATCGATGACCTCTACATCAAACCCATTGGCTTCCAAATATTCAGCATGTTCAGAGCAACACCCGCAATTAGGGTTCTTATAAAGCGTTGCTGTAGTTTCGGCAGCAAAACCTGAAATAGGGAAAGCAAGCAATGCAGTGAAAATTAGTTTCTTGAAGTATTTCATCGTTCCCTCTCTGGTGCCATATAGCTACTCAGCTAGACTTCGGTATCAATTAGCCAAGCTCGCAAAATTAGTGTGTGATTTTCACCAACTGTTTATCAAGCGCCTTCAACCTGCTTTTTTTGCATCATTTCCATCATGGCATTGCATTTTTCCATCATGGAACTCATCTGAGCGCCCATATTTTCATGCATGCCGCCGCCTTCATCCATCATGCTTCCTGGCATGTCATTGGCCTGCAACTTTCCGTTTCGCGCATTTTCTTGCGCGAAGAGAGAACCGGCACCAAAGGTACCCACAGTGATAATGGTAGCGGTGAGCATTATATTGCTGAACTTTCGCATGGTATTTTCCTCATGTCGGATCAGAAACTGAATTTACCTATTTGCTATCGCTTGGCACTGCACCGTACCTAGAGCTGTTAGAGCCTAGCTCCGCGCGATACTCGTTTACATCGCCAATAAAAGCATCTTAGGATCTGGACCTTACCCATAGGTCAAGAAACGAATAATCCGTCCAGCACCCATGCTCAGCAGCATATGCATGACCATATCCTTCAAGGTAACTTTAAGGTCAAGCGTTTTCTTTTCTACATCCTGTGCAATTTCTTCTTGGCTTTGGGTCCGCCTACGAGATCCACGGACTGCCTGTCTGCTCCAACCTGTTATCATTTAGCTCTATCTACATGCTGGGGCAGCCAGCTAGTAACCGGCACTAGCCAGTATCGATCGATAGAGCCCTGTTCCGAGGCAACGGCCTGAATGCTGAACTCCGCAAACAATGGAATGACATGGGACTTTATAACCGCTATGTATTGCCGCATCTCATGCATCTAGCAATGCGTACGCATTTGCTCGAAGCATACCGCCAGCGCTTGGCATCACAGGCTCAGGGAGTCATGCTAGAACTTGGCTTTGGGTCAGGGCTCAACTTGCCTTTCTACGACGTTGAAAAGGTCCGGCAGTTCTATGCACTAGAGCCCTAGGAAGGCATGCTCGAATTGGCTCGGGCACCTATTGCCAAAGCGGCGTTTCCGGTAGAAGTGCTGCAGGCCGGGGCCGAGCGGATTCCGCTCCCGGATCAGAGCATCGATACCGTACTCTGTACTTGGACACTCTGCACTATTCCTAATATCGAGCAGGCGCTCCTCGAAGCGCGCCGGGTCCTCAAGCCTGGAGGACAGTTTCTGTTCACGGAACACGGCCTTTCACCGGAATCTCGGGTGGCTCGCTGGCAGCACCGCATGACACCGCTTTGGACGCGCTGTGCTGGAGGCTGTCACCTGAACCGCGAAGCAGACATCTTGTTGCAGATAGCGGGGTTCGAGGTCGTCAGCGTAGTCAAAGGTTACCTCGGTCCACTAAAGCTCATGACATTTATGTCCGAGGGGCGAGCCAAGTTACCTGAGTCAACAGTGGCAGGAGCCGAGTCGAAGAATGCCTCCAGCTCTATTTGAGCTGGAAGGTAACAGAGCCCTTCGTCAGAACAACCCTGAAACGTCACTGAAATGGCCACCGAGCCAATATCCTCGCTTTCCGAAACGATGGGAGCGCTGAGCACGACCTGGTCATAAAAGACGTATAGCTTGCCCAACTGGGGATGAATGACAAGCTCGCCCGGGGGTATCTCCAGCTCTCCGAAGCTGGCTGACGGGTCAAGGCTTTCCAGTGCAAACTGGTGTCGATGCAGATAATAGCCGGGGGCATTCTTGAACCTAACGAATATCCTACTATCGCTTCGCCATGCGCTAGCCTGAAAGGCTTGATTGACCGGCAAGAACTTGCCTAGGACGGGATCATTGAAGAGCCCGTGTTTACCGTTATCCGCGAACAATTCCTCGCTGGCCGCTGATTGTCCCACGATGAGGAACAGAAGCATGAGAAGAAGAGAGGCGGCTCTCATGAGGCGGCCATAGTTTTTGCAATATCCACCGACTGGCGTCTCGCCCAGACGATCAACGCAAGGCCCCCCAAGACCATCGGCAAGCTCAACAATTGGCCCATGGTTAGCCAATCGAAGGCAATGAAACCCAACTGAGGGTCGGGCCGGCGCATGAACTCCACGGCAAAGCGAAAAACACCGTAAAGCAGCAGGAATAGGCCGGATGTCATGCCTCGCTGACGGGGACGGCTCGAGAACCACCACAGCACAACGAACATCACGATGCCTTCCAAGGCGAACTCATACAACGAAGAAGGGTGACGTGGCTCCGGCCCCAGCCCCATCATGGGCGGCCACACCATTGCCCAAGGGACCTCGCTGATGCGCCCCGGCAATTCATGATTGATGAAATTACCAAGCCGCCCGGCACCCAGACCAATCGGCACCAGTGGTGCGATGAAATCGGTCAACTGGAAAAAGGCCAGGCGATGCTTGCGGGCAAACAACCAAGCCGCAACCAGCACGCCGGTCAAACCGCCATGGAAGCTCATACCTCCTTCCCAAACCTTGAAGAGCCATAAGGGATCGGCCAGTAATTTATCGAACCCGTAGAACAGCACATAACCAATGCGACCACCCAATATGATGCCCAAGGCCCCATAGAAGATCAGATCGCCGATGTCGTCACGGCTCATGCCCAGTTGATGGGCGCGGCGACGCCCCAACCACCAGGCAGCGGCGAGACCGACCACGTACATAAGGCCATACCAATGGATCTGCAAAGGGCCTATGGCGATGGCAATGGGATCGATTTGAGGGTACTGAAGCATGGTTTTTCCTTATATTCCGACGGTCAATTCGGTTGCCGGATTTAACGCTCAACAAGCCTTGTTTACTCAACAAGATGTGTTAATGCCTAGCCGGGATCGTCGACGTCATCCAGCAAGTGGCGTCGGTAAAAGGGGCGACTTACTCTGGGAGCTTGAGCGACTCGGGGCTCGTCGGCTGGTGTCTAAGATGGCTCGCCGCTGACGGGCTGAAAACGACGCAGTCTTAAAGAATTCGTCAGGACGAAGATACTGGATAGGCTCATGGCCGCAGCCGCCAATATCGGGTTGAGCAGGAAGCCGGTGAATGGATACAGCGCCCCTGCCGCTACCGGAATCAACGCCACGTTATAGCCATAAGCCCAGGCGAAGTTAGACAAAATGGTCTTGCGGGTGCGCTTGGACAACGCCGTGGCATTGACGATGCCTCTCAGATCGCCACGCATGAGCACGACGTCACCAGCCTCGATCGCAATATCGGTACCCGTGCCAATAGCAATGCCCACATCGGCTTGCGCCAATGCCGGTGCATCATTGATGCCGTCGCCGACGAATGCAGTATTGCGGCCTTCAGCCTGTAGTCGCTTGACCTCGTTTGCCTTTTGATCCGGCAACACTTCGGCGAGCACCTGCTGAATCCCCACCTGTCTAGCGATAGCCTCGGCCGTGGCGCGGTTATCACCGGTCAGCATGGCCACATCCAGGCCCTGCGCCCTGAGTGACGCAATAGCCTCAACCGAGCCCTCTTTGAGCGGATCGGCAACAGCAATCACCGCCGCAAGCTTGCCATCGACTGCCGCATACAGCGGGCTCTTGGCCTCTCTGGCAAGCGCAGTGGCACGCTCTTCCGCCTTGCCTAGGTCGATGCCGAGCCGACTCATATAGCGGTCAGCTCCCACATTGAGCTTATGGCCGTCGACCTCGGCTTCGATGCCAAAACCAGGCTCGGCCTGGAAGCGGCTGATGGATGGCAGATCTAGGCCTAAGTCTTTTGCACCACGTACAATCGCTTCGGCAATCGGGTGTTCACTTTGCGCTTCGACCGCGGCGACCCAGCGAAGCACTTCGTTCTCCTGCCCTTCGAGCACTACGAAGTCCGTCAGCTCGGGGCGTCCCATCGTCAGCGTGCCAGTCTTGTCCAGCACGATCGTGTCCACCCTAGCCAGGGTCTCGAGTGCTGCCCCTTTACGAAACAGCACACCCATCTCGGCCCCTTTACCGGTCCCCACCATGATTGCAGTGGGCGTCGCCAGGCCCATCGCACAGGGGCAGGCAATCAACAGCACACTGACGGTGGTGACAAAGGCGAAAGCCAGCGCCGGGGCTGGCCCGAAACCGAGCCACACAGTAAACGTGATTGCCGCAATCAGGAGCACGATCGGTACGAAGATTCCGGCAATCTTGTCGGCCAGCTTCTGGATCGGCGGTTTTTCCGCCTGGGCAGATTCCACCATCTTGACGATCTGCGACAGTACCGTGTCGGCACCGACTCGGGTGGCGCGGAACGTCAGAGCACCGTTCTTGTTGATCGTTCCGCCAACGACCTCATTATCCATCTGCTTGGCAACCGGCACCGGCTCCCCGCTGATCATCGACTCGTCGACGTAGGAGTGACCTTCCTCGACAATGCCATCGACGGGGATGCGCTCCCCCGGACGAGCCAGGATACGATCACCCGGCACGACGGCCTCGATCGGTACTTCAACCGTGTCGCCGTTGCGGATGACGCGGGCCGTTTTTGCCTGTAGCTGCAAAAGCTTCTTGATCGCCTCGGAGGTGCGGCCCTTGGCGACATGCTCGAAGTGACGGCCCAGCAGGATGAGCGTCACGATGACCGCCGCGGCCTCAAAGTAGCTTCCGGCGGTCCCCGCAGGGAAGAAGCCGGGAATCAAGAGCGCAGCCACAGAGTAGAAATAGGCGGCGCTTGAGCCAATCATGACCAAGCTATTCATCCCCGGGTTCGCATGTCGCAGTTCAGCGAAGCCCGCCCGGTAGAAACGTGCCCCGGCATAGAACTGGACTGGGGTAGTCAGCAACCACTCGATGCCCATCCAACCTCGGTGCGGCATGATGCTGGTGAATATCGCTTCCAGCGCAGGGATCATCTTGCCCATGGCAATAAACACGACCGGAATCGTGAATGCTGCCGCAATCAGCACCTTGTTGCGAAGCTGGACGCCCTCCTGGTCCTCGCGCTCGGTCTGTGTACTCTCCCCTTGGTCCTGCGGCTCATATCCCGCATCACGAATGGCATGGTGGATGCGTGGCAACGTTACCGCCGCGGGCAGGAACCGCACAAAAGCCTTTTGCGTGGTGAGATTCACGCTGGCCTGGACAATGCCTGGCAGCTTCTCAATGGTACGTTCAACCCGTGAGACACAAGAACCGCAGGTCATGCCGATAATACGAATCTCAGCGGTTTCAACGACAGGCTGGTAGCCAGCCTCTTCAACAGCATGGACTGCCTGGCTGGGATTGGCATGCTCTTCGAAAGTAACCGTGGCCTTTTCAGTCGCCAGGTTCACTTGCGCATCCGTGACACCGGACTGCTTCTTGAGGGCGCGCTCCACGCGCCCGACGCAGGAAGCACAGGACATGCCCTGAATACTGATATCGACACGCTCGGTCATTTAGAACTCCTGGCGGCATCACTCACGTTAACAAGGTTCGAATGGCTGGCGATTGTTTCGCCAGGCCAGAAGGCGGGAATAAAGGGGATTTACTTGCCGTCGGTGATCGCTTCGACAATGGGGCACCCTTCCTTCATGGGGCCCTCTCCGGAACACTCCGAGAGGGTTTTCGAAAGCACCGACTCGATTTTCGAAAGATGCCTGATCTGCTCTCGAACTTTGATCAGCTTCTCTTCGGCAATCCGCTTGGCTTGTGCCCGGTCGCCGTTGGCATCCTGCAGGATCAGCAGTTCACGAATTTCATCGAGTGTGAACCCCCATTGCTTGGCCTGAAGAATGAACTGCAGCCTGGCCACATGCTCCTCGGGATAGCGGCGGTAGTTGGATTCCGTTCGCTGGGGCTTCGGCATGAGCCTCTCTTGCTCGTAGTATCGGATCGCCTGGGTGGCAATGCCGCAGCGCTCGGCCAGTTGTCCGATACTGTAGGTTTTCATCAAAAGTTCCTCAGCGACACTTCAGGTAGCCCGGTGCAACCGGGCCACCTGATCGTTCTGTTGGTTACTTGGGCTGGCGGACCACACGCAGGTACGATGTCTGCTCATCCCAGCCTTCAGGAAAGCGCTCCTTGGCTTCCTCGTCCGACACGGAGGGGACGATGATGACGTCTTCGCCGTTCTGCCAGTCCACCGGGGTTGCCACCTTGTGCTTGCCGGTCAGTTGCAGCGAATCGATGACCCGCAGGATTTCATCGACATTGCGACCCGTGCTGGGTGGGTAGGTCAGGGTCAGACGAATCTTCTTGTCAGGGTCTATGATAAAAACGGTGCGTACCGTCAGCTTGGGATCGGCCTTGGGATGAATCATCCCGTAAAGCTCTGCCACCAACCGATTCTCGTCAGCCAGTAGCGGATAGTTGAGAGACGCACCTTGGGTAGTCTCGATATCCTTCGCCCAGCCGGCATGAGAAGTCAGCGGATCGACGGAAACACCGATCAGCTTGGCGCCGCGCTTGTCGAACTCATCTTTGCGCTTGGCAAATGCGCCAAGCTCTGTCGTGCAGACAGGGGTATAGTCGGCCGGGTGAGAAAACAACACGGCCCAACTGTCGCCAAGCCACTCATGGAAGCTGACAGTGCCTTCCGTTGATTCCACCGTAAAATCGGGTGCTATTTCTCCAAGCTGCAAAGTCATGGGGCTATCCTTACATTGGGGTTGGGTGATACGTAGTTTACGATAGCCCTAAAGTAAACTTTAAGGTCAACCCCAATGATGAAAAGCTTGTTATTGCAGTAGTCGTCCAACGAACTTGACCTCCAGGCAAGGCAAAGGTTTTAAGCTCGTACTTTACCGATCTATCAGCGGCCTTAATCGACCGATGCCATTCCTTCCTTCACTACCTCAGATGCCCCAGCTTGATCGGCCTGTTTCCCCTCCTAGCAAGGCTGGGATAAGCGGACTTTCGTCGCTGTCTCGGTCTGGTTGACCTCAACGGCTCTCAGCGAATCCTGGCTACATAGTGGTTCTCGTTAAACCGCATACATTAATCGTGGATAAACGGATGCTTACAAGAAGAGCCCTCGTCAAGAACTTGATCCTTGGCGGAAGCGCGGCAACGCTGGTCACAGGCATGGCCGGTTACAGTGGTTTACAGCAGTTACTATTGGGAAGACCCGCTTTTGCCACCTCTCTCAAACCGCTTGCTGTTCCGCCACTGCTTGGCGGAGAAAGCCGGGACGGGATAAGGGTGTACGACCTCAACCTACAGAAGGGCACTACCCAATTCTACGATGGGATGAATACGCCCACGCTGGGTATCAACGGAAGCTATCTCGGCCCGACGCTAAAGATGCGGGCCGGGGATACCGTGCGACTCAACGTCACCAATCAACTCGGCCAGAACAGCACGCTGCATTGGCATGGCTTTCATCTACCGGCCTATGCCGATGGGGGGCCTCATCAGATTATCAAGGATGGTGCTACGTGGTCGCCACAATTTGAGGTGAAACAGCGTGCCTCGATGTTCTGGTACCACTCTCATTTGCCGCCCGTCACCGGCCCGCAGGTGTACCAGGGCCTTGCCGGGCTGATTTATGTGGACGACGACGAGACCGGGCGCTTGGACCTACCGAGCGAATACGGCGTGGACGACATTCCACTAATGCTACAGGATCGCACGTTCGACGATGATGGTTCGCTATTCTACTCCGGCATGATGATGGGCGTGATGGGTGACGTCCTGCTCGTTAATGGCAGTTTGAATCCGTATTTTGAATCAAAATCCCAAAAGCTCCGCTTGCGGATTCTCAATGGGTCCAATGCCCGTTTCTACTCGCTGGGTTTCAGTGACGAGCGCATGTTTAGTCAGATAGGCACTGATGGCGGGCTTTTGGAGCGCCCAATTGATGACTCGCGCATTACTCTCGCACCTGGCGAACGCGCTCAGGTCATTGTTGATCTAAGTGATGGTCGCCCCGTCGTGCTACGCGCCGTCTCTTCCGGAAGCGGCCCGGTGGGCAGTGAACAGGTGTTCGATGTCTTACGTATCCAGCCCGACCTCGAACGTGCTCGCGTCGCGCCGCTGCCCAGTCGTCTCGTCACGCTGGATCCGCCCGATCCTGCTCAGGCGATCGGGGCTCGCCCGTTCGTATTGGGAATGGGCATGACGATCAATGGAAAACGGATGGATCGCAACCGTATCGATGAAACTGTCCGTTTAGGAAGCACAGAGATCTGGGAGATAAGTAACACTAGCATGGTACCCCACCCGTTCCATGTACATGATGTCCAGTTCCGAATACTCGATCGCAATGGCTCGCCTCCTGCGCTGAACGAGATGGGACTGAAGGATACGGTGGTCGTTAATCCTGCTGAGCGGGTACGCGTGCTTCTGAGCTTTACGGATTACAGTGATCCATATCTGCCTTATATGTACCACTGCCATAATCTTGAACATGAGGACACAGGCATGATGGGCCAGTTCGTTGTGACAGCCTAATCAAATCATAAGGGCAGCTTCACCCCTCAAAACAGTGTATTTTGCTGATAAAGCTACGCGTCATAAACGGAACCGGCCTCGGCCCATACGTTTAATGAGGGAGGCCCGTCTGCGTTGATCGAAACAAATCGTAAATTACTGCCCGGGACGAGTTGACCACAACAACTGGCATACAATAGGAGCTAGCACGGCACGTTAGCTTTGCACCAATACCCCCTCTAAGCCCGCCGATACCAGCGTGAACAGGACGAAGCCACCCACAAAAGCCAGCGGCGAGACGTGCGTATCTTCGCCGCTTTCATGAGCCTCGGATATCATGTCCTCAATGGCGGCGACCGTAAGAAGGCCTGCCGTAAACGTCAATGCTGCGAGTTTGAACGACTCCGGTTGGCTTCTGAGCACGAAATAAGCAAAAACGGCTGCCGAGAGGACGGGGATGGCAAAGGAGGCAGAAAGCAGCAGGCGCTTGCTGCGCGGAATCCCTTTGTCCTTCATGTTGGCAATTGCCGCGAAGCCCTCGGGAATATCCGCGAGAACCTGGCCCACCGCCAGGATCAAAGCGACTGACAGCGAGACCGCCGATCCCGCTCCGATCAGGAGACCGTCGCTGAACAAGTCGATGGACACGGCAATATAGATCATCCAGACGCTCGCCTGGCCGCTTTCTCTCTGCTGGCCTTGCCGCCTTTGAATGCCCTCTACGAGTTTCTCGATACCTATGTAAGCAATGCCGCCCAAGGCGAAGGAGAGTGTGATCAGCCAGGCTGAGAGACTTTCCAGCACGCGCGGCATGATCTCCACCGCCACCACCGCAATGACCAGACCGGCGGCGCCATGCAGGGCGTAATTGAGACGGCGCCCGGTCGTCCGCGAGACCTCCGCAACCAGCCCGCCACCGAAGTTTCCCAACGCGGGAAGCAATGCCAGGCCGAGCACCATCCAAATGCTATCCATGATCACCTTCCCTGGTCGATGTCTAGCTATCCGCCTTCTAGCACTCGCCTTCAAGCACTCGCCGGCGAAGCGGCCTGGCCCGAGCTTTCCGGCGGCACATTGACGGAGGCTCCACCGCCGCGTGTCGGGCCCTGTCGATTCTCGAACCGTAACAGACGCAGCGCATTCAGCGTCACTAGTACGGTGGCGCCGGTATCAGCCATGATAGCTACCCACAACCCGGTCAGACCAAACATGGTCGTCAACAGGAATACCGCCTTCAGGCCCAGCGCGATGGTGATGTTCTGGCGAATATTGTTCATGGTGGCGCGAGCCAGACGAATCATGGTCGCTATGTCGGTCACGCGATTACGCAGCAAGGCGCCATCGGCCGTTTCCAGGGCGACATCGGTGCCCGAGCCCATGGCCACGCCGACGTCGGCGGTGGCGAGTGCAGGCGCGTCGTTGATCCCGTCGCCCACCATGATCACCCGGTCCTTGGCGACCATTCCCTTGATTGCCGTGACCTTGTCGTCAGGCAGCAAGCCTGCCTGGAACTCGATGCCCAGCGGATCGGCAATCGCTTTCGCGGTACGGGGGTTGTCACCGGTCAGCATCACCGAGCGGATGCCCAGTGCCTGGAGATCCTTGATGCCGTCGATGGCGTCCGTGCGCGGCTCGTCACGCATGGCAATCAGTCCGACGATCGCGCCGTCCCTAAACACCACGACGGCCGTCTTGCCCTGCTCCTCCAGCGCAGCGATCCGCGTCTTCAGAGCCTCTGTCAGTACGCCCTGGTCTTCAGCGTAGCGTGGCGAACCGACATAGCTACGATGACCGTCCACGCTTGCCTCGACACCATGGCCGGCGATGACGCGTGCGTCCGCCCCTTGAGAAAACGCGATATGACGCGATTCGGCATGACTTAACACCGCCTCGGCGAGCGGGTGGCTGGAGCCGGCCTCGACACTGGCGGCCAAGGCAACGACATCAGCCTCATCGTGGTCATCGGCAGCCGCTTGCACGTCGGTAACGACTGGTTTCCCGGCGGTCAGGGTGCCGGTCTTGTCGAAGGTCACGAGGCTAGCCTTGGCGGTGGACTCGATCACCGCGCCCCCCTTCAACAATAGCCCGCGGCGTGCCCCGGTAGACAGCGACGAGGCGATCGAAGCCGGTACCGAAATTACCAGCGCACACGGGCAGCCAATCAACAGCAGCGCCAGGGCTCGATAAGTCCATTCACCCCAAGCGCCGCCGAAAAGTAGCGGAGGAATGATCGCAACGAGTAGCGCGGTACCGACCACAGCGGGCATATAGACACGGCTGAAGCGATCAATGAAACGCTCGGTGGGCGCACGGGCTTCCTGTGCTTCTTCCACCAAGCGGATGATCCGCGCGATGGTATTGTCTTCGGGCGCCTTGGTGACGCGAATACGCAGCACGGCATCATTATTGATGGACCCGGCGAAGACCGACTCGTCGAGGGTCTTGCTCTTGGGCACCGATTCACCGGTCACCGGCGATTCATCGATAGAAGACGTTCCTTCAATGATCTGCCCATCGGCAGGAATCCGGTCGCCGGGTCGCGCGACGACGACCTGACCAATCTTCAGATTCGCGGCATTGACCTTGCGAGTCGCCCTCTGTGCGTCTTCGACCAGCGCGCTCTTGGGCACCAGATCACTCAGCGCGCGAATGCTCGAGCGAGCGCGATCCGCAGCCACCCCTTCAAGCACTTCGCCGACGGCGAACAGGAATACCACCAGCGCCGCCTCCTCGGCGGCACCGATGATCAGCGCGCCACCTGCAGCGATGGTCATCAGCATTTCTATGGTGAACGGCATGCCCGCGCGCGCGGCAGAAAAGGCGCGTTTCGCCACGGGAACCAGCCCGACCAGACACGCCAGGATGAAGCCCCAATAAGCCAGAGACTCCGAGGCCACCAGGCGCACCGCCACGGCGGCCAGCAGGACAGCCCCGGTCATGACCACTAGCCGGCCCTTGCCATGCAGAAACCAGCGTTTCGGTGAGGCCGACACTGCCTCGGCGACGCCTTCGTCAGCTGTGGAGCTGGCGCCATTGGAGCCATTACCGGTTATGGCGGTGCGCGGCGTTACACTGTAACCGAGCCGCTTGATCGATTTCTCGACGCTGTCCGGCGAGGTTTGCTGTTCGTCGAGCTTCAGCGTGAGCGTCTCGTTCATGACCGACACTTTGACGTCGGAGACTCCCGGCAGGTTCTCCACACCGCCACGAATTTTCGCCGCGCAACTGGCGCAGTCCATGCCGCCTACCTTCCAGCTGAGCGTGCTCTCGGCGTCGGCCCGATCAGGTACCGTCACCGTTTCCGCGTCGTTGTCTTGAGCGTTACCGTCACAGCAAGGTGAATGACATTCGGATGAGTTTTCTGGACTGGCAGTATCAGAATCAGGCATGAATTGGACGGAATAGCCAAGTCGCTCGACGGTCTTCGCGACACGCTTCATTGAGGTTTGTTGCGTGTCCAGCCCAAGCCTCAGCGTCTCCTTCATCACCGAAACCTGAACGTCGGAAACGCCTTTCAAGCGTTCCACCGCACCACGGATCTTACCGGCACAGCTTGGACAGTCCATGCCTTGAACGGTCCACTGGTATGTGTTACCGGATGCTTCGGTATGTGTAGCTGGCATGAAAAGTTACCTAGTTCAATTTCTCTGCTCAAACTCTAAACCTTCTAGTGGCTATAGAGTCAAACCGCATCGTCTTACTGGTAAGGAGGCATGCGAGGCGGGCTGCTGGTTAGCTGCCATGTTCGTTGTCCTGTTTAGCGATGGCCTGCGGATCGTGTAATCGCTCGCTCTTTAAGCTAAAAATGCCCCTATTGTTGTGATCCGATGAAATTGACATCCGTATAAAAGTGGCATTCGCCATCCCGCACGAGTTGATCCATGGCAAGATAGCGGCATATTTTCCCCTGAATTTGGCGGTCTCGTACTCGACTAGGGGTATTTGATCGCGGAAGCCGCTCAAGCCGTCAATATCCGTGCTAGCCCTTGAGACGCTGGGTCGAACGGTTTCGAACGGAGCGTAGCGGCGCGTGAAAGTCAGAGAGCAGTTTGCCCAAAGCCCCCGCTCCGCCGAAAGTTGAACCTTCATGATGCATATTGAGTACAGAATCGATCGTATTACTCGCCAGTCGTACTGGATTAATCTCGCTGCGCATCGAAATTATTATAATTATCTTAACGGATTCCCGCTCAACTTTATCCAATTAAAAATGACATAAAGCCTCAAATACTTTAGTGAATCCCACTGCTTTTTTAGGCACGACCCAGATAGTGCACGCTAAACAAGCCTTGAGTATCAGTCCAGCAGGAAATCGCTTCAAATCCTGCACGATCTGCCAGTGCCTGAAAGCCTTCAACCGTATATTTGTAGGAATTTTCTGTATGGATGGTCTCGCCTTCCAGAAAATGGAAGCGCTCGCCCTCGACCGCGACGACCTGGGGTAACTGGCTGACCAGGTGCATCTCGATGCGGGATTGCGCCTCGTTGAAGAAAGCCCGGTGGGCGAAATGCCCGGGATCGATTGCGGTGTTTAGCTCTGCGCGCAGCCGATCCAGCAGGTTCAGGTTGAACGCTGCCGTCACGCCCACCGCATCGTTGTAGGCGGCTTCGAGTGTCGCCTTGTCCTTGAGCAGGTCGACACCTATCAACAACCCGCTGCCTATGGGCAGCAAGGAGCGCAAGCCGCGCAGGAAATCTTCGGCGGCCTGGGGATCGAAATTGCCGATGCTCGATCCCGGAAAGAAGCCGACCGGCCGTTCGCATCCCAGCCCCTCCGGCAGGACCATGTTGCAAGAGAAGTCGGCACAGGCGGCGTGTACCTCGAGCCATGGATAATCGGCAGCCAGGCGACGCGTGCTTTCGAGCAGGAAGTCTCGGGATATATCGATGCCGAGATAGCTTGACGGTCGCATGGCTTCCAGCAGTAACCGTACCTTGCGACTTGCTCCGCTGCCGAGCTCGATCAACGTCGCCTCACTCCCGGCGATGTCCGCTATCTCATCGGCGGCGTTGGCCAGGATCAGCTCCTCTGTTCGTGTCGGATAGTACTCCGGCTGTGCGCAGATACGGTCGAACAGCTCGGAACCCCGCTGATCGTAGAAGAACTTTGGCGAGGCGAATTTCTGGTCGGCGCTGAACCCCATCAATATCTCATCGCGAAGCGACGTTTTGGCAGGGGTCGTGTGCATGTCATGGAATTGTACGGCCAGGGTCATGATCAGCTCTCCTTGGCAAGACGGAAGCCGGAAAATGCCCAGCGGGCATGAGGCGGGAAGAAGTTGCGATAGGTGGCGCGGATATGATCGGCCGGCGTCGCACAACAGCCGCCTCGCAACACCATCTGGCCGGACATGAACTTGCCGTTGTATTCGCCCAGGCTGCCCGGCAACTTGCGAAACCCCGGATAGGGGCGATAGGCGCTGCCCGTCCACTCCCATACATCGCCGAACATCTGGCCCGGCGCATCTGTGTCCCCGGCATCGGCGATCGGCTGCAAATGGTCCTGCTCGACGAAGTTGCCCTGAATGGTGGCATCATGGGCCACCGTCTCCCACTCGGCCTCGGTGGGCAGGCGGGCACCGGCCCACTGCGCATAGGCATCGGCCTCAAAGAAGCTGACATGGCACACCGGCGCGTTCCTGTCGACCGGCACCAGACCGCCCAGGGTGTAGTGGTGCCAGGCCCCGTCGCGCTCGACCCAGTAGAGCGGTGCTTTCCAGCCCTCGGCCTTGACCGTGGCCCAGCCGTCCGACAACCAGTAATTGGGTTTGTCGTATCCGCCCGCCAGCATGAACTCCAGAAACTCGCCATTGGTCACCGGGCGATCGGCGAGCCGGAAGGCTTCGACGAACTGACGGTGGCGCCCCATCTCGTTGTCGTAGGCAAAGCCCCCCTCGGTGTCGTCATGGCCGATGTGCCGAACGCCGGCGGGATAGGCATGCCAGCCGAGCGCAGCTACCTCATGCGCAGGCGTCGGCGCCAGGTCGTCCCGGTAGACCGGGCATAGCGGGTTCTGGGCCAGGATGTGCTTGATATCCATCAGCAGCAGTTCCTGATGCTGCTGTTCGTGCGGCAGGCCCAGCTCGAGACGTCGGAGAATCTCCTGGAGATGTTCCTGCGGTGGATCGCCGAGCAGCTCTTCCATGGCCCGGTCGATGTGCGCGCGATAGCGATAGACATCGTCCACGGTCGGCCGCGAGATCATGCCGCGCTCGGGCCGGGGAAACGGCGTGCCGTGGGTCACGTAATAGGAATTGAAGAGGTGGTCGTACGCGGAGTCGAGGGTCTGATAGGTGGAATGAAACGGTTTCAGAATGAAGGCTTCGAAAAACCAGCTGACATGGGCGATGTGCCATTTCGGCGGGCTGACATCCGGCATGCTCTGCACCATATAGTCTTCCTTGTGTAGAGGTGCACAGATGGCCTCGGTGACGGCACGGATCCGCTGGTACGCGCGCAGCCATTCCTTGGCGTGCAGGTTGTCTGGCGTTTCAATTGCCAAACCTTGAGCAGTTGACATGGACGACTCCTTTCTCAGTATCACTCCATTGATGTGGATCCGGCAGGCTAGGCCCGCCGGGGCCTATAGTGCAAAGCGTATCGAGCCTGTAAATAATGAGAGTACTTCTGCGCCAAGCCCTCCGACGATCAGCAGCACGCCAGACACGATCATTGTGAATCGAGCCCACTGGCCCGACAGCACATGCACGGCGGAATGGTTACTGCCGAACATCATCGGCGCGACGATGCGCAGGTAATAGAACAGCGAGATGACCGTATTGATCACCGCCACGAGCGCCAGCCAGGCGTAACCGCCCTCGATCGTGACGCGAAACAGCATCAGTTTGCCGAAGAAGCCGACCAGCGGCGGGATACCCACCAGGGATAACAGCGACACGATCAGTATCGTTGCCGCGATCGGTGCGTGTCGGGCCAGCCCCCGGTAATCGTCCAGTGCGGTACGTCCCCGCAGGTGCGTGACCACGGCGAAGGCAGCCAGGTTGGCCGTGGCATAGGTTGCCAGGAAGAACACCAGTGCCGGCAGGGCCTGATCGCTGATGCCCATCATCACGATGGCCATCAGGGCATACCCGGACTGGGAAACCGATGACCAGCCCAGCAGACGGCGCACATCCGTCTGTCGCAATGCCGCCACGTTGCCCAGCGTCATGGTGGCGACGGAGATCGATGCCACGATCGCCCGCCAGACTACATCCGGTGGCAGCAAGGAAACAAAGCGGGCCAGCGCTACCGCGGCGCCGATCTTGGGGATGACGGTCAGAAAGGCCGCCGCCGGTACCGGGGAACCCTGCGCCACGTCCGGCATCCAGGCATGGGCCGGAAACGCCGCCAGCTTGAAGGTCAGACCCAGCACGACGCAGGCCGTGGCGATGGTCAGCGCCAGGCGGTCGCTGTTCGTGGCCAGCGCCTGGGTAATGTCCGGATACCCGGTATTGCCGGTCAGGCCGAACAGCACCACCACTCCGATCGTCAGCAACGTATTGGTCAAGGCGCCGATCAGGAAATACTTCATCCCGGCTTCCAGCGCGGGCGCCCAGCCACGGTGGTAGGCGGCCAGCGGGTAACTGGCCACCGAGGACAACAGCACGCCCAACACCAACTCCATGGTATCGCTGGCCGATGCCATCATGATCACGCCCAGCAGGGCGAACAGCACCAGCGCGTAGTACTCGCCATGGCGTCGATCGGTCCGCATCCATTCAGGCGACATCGCGACGACCAGCGCACCGGCCACCAGCACGACCAGTTTGCTGGCGAGCGCCACGCCATCCAGGGCCCAGACACCGGAAAACGTCAGCCGCGGCGTCCCGCCCCATTGCGCGAAGGTCAGCCCTGCACCGAGACCGATAGCGAGCAGGGCCAGCACAGCTGCCCAGTGCTGCTGCCGCTGACGGACGAAGCTGGCGAACAGGACGATCGCCACCGCTCCCAGCGTCAGGCTGATTTCCGGCAATACGTCACCGATAGGCATCAGTGGCCTCCCATCAACAGCGTCGCCGATGCCTCGACCAGTGTCAGCAGAAACGCCGGCGCCACGCCGATGATCACGAAGCCTGCCGACAACACCGCGAGCACGCCCCACTCGAGGGGACGCAGATCCTCGAACTGCGCCCAGCGCTCCGGCATCGCCCCGAAGAACACCTTCTGCAGCATCTGCAGGAACAATGCTGCCGTCACCAGGATGCCCAGCACGCCGATGACGGCGAGCCACGGATAGACACCAAAGGTGCCGACAAAGATATGGAATTCCGCCACGAAGCCGGCCAGGCCAGGCAGGCCCAGACTGGCAAACGATGCGAGCACGGCGAAAGCTGTCAACCACGGAGCCTGACGAAGCAATCCACCGTAGCTGTCCAGGTCGTACTCCTCGGTGCGCTGCCAGAATGAGCCACAGATCAGGAATAGCGTGCCAGTGATCAGACCATGCGCGACCATTTGTACCGTTGCCCCGGTCAGCGCTATTTGCCGGGCGACAGTGTCATCGCTTAGCACCGCGGCGGCTACGGCGATCCCCAGTACCGTGTAGCCCATGTGGTTGATCGAGGTGTAGGCGATGCGCCGCTTGAGATTACGCTGTGCGAGCGCGACCAGGGCGCCGTAGAGTATCGAAACGACGGCGAGCACGGCGATGAACAGGGCATAGCGAGCGAACGTCTCCGCCATCATGGCGAACGGAATGCGGATGATCCCGTAGGTGCCCATCTTGAGCAGCACACCCGCCAATATCGCCGAGACCGGCCCCGGTGCATCGACGTGTGCCTGCGGCAGCCAGGTATGCACGGGCACCATCGGCGTCTTGATCGCAAAGCCCAGCATCAGTGCCAGAAATACCAGCCCGGCGTAGAGCCCGGTACCGGCCAGTGGCTGCTGTTCGATAAGCACACGCATGTCGAAGGTATGCGGTTCGACCGACAGGTAAAGCCCGATGATCGCCAGCAGCAGCAATAGCGAGCCAAAGAAGGTGTATAGAAAGAACTTGAACGCGGCGAGCTGCGCCTGGCCATGCCCCCAGCGGCCGATCAGGAAGAACATCCCCACCAGGCTCAGATCGAAGAAGACATAGAAGAGCAGCAGATCCAGCGCCAGGAAGACACCCAGTGACACGGACTGCAGGAAGAGCATCCAGGCGTAGTACTGGCGAGGCTGATGCTTCGTGTCCACGGGGTAGGCGATACTCGCCGAGAAAACCAGGGAGCTCATCGTCGCGACAGCCAACGCAATGCCATCCACGCCCAACCTGTAGCCCATGCCCAGGCTGGGTACCCAGGGTACCTCCTCGACGAACTGGAATAGCGCACCTTGCGGATCGAACTGTCGCCACGCCCAAGCCAGCAACAGCACCGGCAACACCGAGACCGCAATGGCAAATCGACGAGCCGTGACCTCGGTCCAACGGTTTGAAACGGCGAGTACGAGGGCCCCCAGCATGGGAAGCCCCAAGGCTGCAGTCAAAATCAAAGGAGCGCTCCTATGCTCAGAATGATCAGGATCGCGGCGAGTCCTGCCGCGATACCGGTGTAGTAGTGATGCATCTGCCCGGTGTGCGCCCGACGTGCCACTTGCCCCGCCCAGTCGACACCCTTCGCGAGCTGGCTTGTGGCGCCATCGAACGCGCCTTCGCCACGCCGCTCTCCCAGCCTGGCCAGCCACACACCGAAGCGGGCACTGCCACGGATCCCGGCATCCACGGCGCGATCGTCGAAGCGTGCCAGGCCATGGCTGAACATCATCACGGCATCCGCACCTCGCGCCGTCAATGCCGGCAGACCCAGCCAGTCCGCCATAGCGATACGCGTTTCGCTCTGCTGGCTCGACACCTCACGACGCACCGCCAAGGCGCCGAGGCCCACACCCAGCGCCACCAGCAGTAGCGATACGATCAGTTCCCATAGCTTGGTCTTGGGAAAGTGCACAGACAGCAAATCAGCAAGGCTATTTCCGACACCGGGCCACCAGAGTAGCGATAGCGCCAGCGTGCCTGCCGCCAGCAGGTAAAGCGAGATGGCCTCCGCCCGGGAGTGCCCGGACCGGGAGGAAGCGGTACTCGTACGGTCCTGCCGCCCCCGCCCGAACGCCAGCAGTTGAAAGCGTGTGGCGTACAGCGCACTGAGGCCTCCCGCCACGGCGGCAATCACGGCCAGCCAGGACGCCTGATGGCCGGCGGCCGTGACGATCTTCTCCTTGCTCCACGCCGCACTCAGCGGAACGACCCCCGCCAGTGCCAGGCTGGCCACCATGGCGGCTGCCGCGACGCCCGGAAGCAGGCGGCCCAGGCGCATCGCATTAAGCGAATAGCTGCCGACATGGCGTTCGGCGATGCCGGCCGCCAGAAACAGGGCCGCTTTCGTGAACGCATGTGTGACGAAGTGCACCAGGGCGACACCGGGAAAGCCCGCTCCTGCCGCCAGCCACATTAGGCCATACTGGGCCGATGTAGAGGCGGCCAGCAGCTTCTTGGCATGGTCCTGAAGACAGGCCACGACCCCCCCTGCCAGGGCGGTGGCCATTCCGAGCGTGATGGCGACCGGCGCAAACCAGGCGACTGCGGACAGTTCCGCATGCAGCCGAATCACCAGGTAGATCCCCGCCGCGACCATGGTCGCCGCATGGAGCAATGCCGACACCGGTGTCGGCCCGGACATGGCGGCAAACAGCCAGGGAGAGAACGGCACCTGGGCGGATTTCGCGGCGGCGGCCAGCACGACGCCGGCAACGAACACGTCCAGCCGCCACCCATCGAGTTGGGCCAGGTCTGCAAAGGCAAACGACCCCGTGCCGGCGAACGCTGCCGCCGCGGCGATGTACAGCCCCAGATCCCCGAAGCGAGTGACCAGGAACGCCCAGGCGGCATCCCGCAGGTTGCCGGCCTTCTGCCATTCATGGGCGATGAGCGCCCACGAGCATGCCCCGACCAGTTCCCAGGCGATCAGCAGGGTGACGAAATCCTCGGCCAGGACGAGCAGTTCCATCGCGCCGACGAACGCCGTCAGCAGCGCCACCAGTCCGACGGGGGGGCGCACCGTCTCTCTGCCACTGACCGGCGATGCTTCATGGTAGGCGCTGTAGACGATGATCGGCGCGGCGATCAGTGGCACGACGATGGCGAACACGGCGCTGGTGGACGTCATCCCGAGTGACAGAACGATTCGGGAGCTCCAGCGATAGGTGCCGCCCCAGTCCGCCGTGACCGCGATGCTCACGAGCAGCAAGGTAGCGACCGTGATCGCCACCCCCGCCAGGGTCAGCACGGCACGGCCCCTGTCGTCGCCCGGCCAACGCTTGCCGACCCCATGGATGACGAGGGCAGCCAGCAGCGGCAAGAGAGGAACGAACCACAGCATCAGTGCTTCAGCCCGGTCAGCGATTCGGTCATGTCGGCCTGTTTACCGCGGAAGACCGCGACCACCAGGGCGAACCCCATCGCCATCTCGATGGCCATCACGGCCATGACGATGATCGTCAGCAGTTGGCCTTCCGGTGCTCCGGCCCCGCTGAAGGCCCAGAACGCCACTGCCGCCAGCATGACACCGTTGAGGATCAGCTCCAGTCCCATCATCAGCATCACGAACGACTGCTGGGAAAGCGCGCCATAGATCCCGATACCGATCAGTGCCGCTGCCAATAGCAAAAGTGTGGTGAGTGTCATGCAAGCCTCCCTGCCTGTCTGTCCCGCTCAGTGATGATGGTGATGATGGTGATGCTCGCCCTCTTCGTCCTCCTCGGGCTTGCCTGCCGGGTCGCCGCCCGGTTCCAGCCCCGGCGGCATCGAGCCCTCCGCCGCCGCGCCATAGCGCCCGCGATGGCTCGACAGCACCACCACGCCGATCATGGTGGTCAGCAGCACGAGACCCGCCGATTCGAAAATCAGCATCGAATCACCGAGCATTTCGTTGCCCAGTGATCTGACGGGGTCGAGGCCTGCCGGCACCGGCTGATCGGGAAAGACTGCCAACAGGGCCATGGCGCCCAGTACCAGAAAACCGGCGACGCCAGCCCCGATGGCGATGCGTTCCTGATGGACCATGTTCATGGGATTCAGGCCGGCCGGGTTCATCATGAACATGACCATGAACAGCGCCATGACCGTCATTTCCACGGCCATCATGAAGAACATGGCAACGCCCAGGTATTCCGCCGCCAACAGGATCATGATCACGCCCACGGCGATGAACGACACCAGCAAAAAGAAGGAGGCCCGTACCATCGAATCGGTGCGAAACACGCGCCACCCGGTGACCACCGCCAGCGTGGCCAGCAGCAGAAACGCGATATCGACACCGAGGCCGTGATTCATGCTCTCCATCACAACAGCACTCCTATCCCGGCCCATACCAGATCGATGAACGACAGCGGCAGCAACACGACCCACATCAAGGTGACGCAGCGCTCCGGCGCCAGTCGCGGCAGTAGCCGCCCGAGCAACAGCAGCACGCTCAATACCGCCAGCATCTTGAGGGACATCCATACCGGGCCGGGCAGCCAGGGCCCCAGCCAGCCCCCCAGGAAGGCAGTCGCTGCCACGCCGCTGAACGCGACCAGCATGCCCGCCCGGGCCATGTCCCAGACCAGCCGTGGCGGCCCCGAGATCTCCGAGGCCGTGCCGCCGGCAAGATCCGTCGAATCGGCCAGATTCAGCGGCCCCCAGAAGGTCATGCCCAGGCCGACGATGAGAAACAGCGGCAGTCCCAGCGGCTGGCGGATGACATTCCACAGGCCTTCCTGCGAAGCCACCACCTGGGTGAACTGCAGCGATTCGGCCGGCAATGCCACGCCGATCAGCACGAACATGCTGATCAGGATGTAGGAAAGCCCCAGCGCCACGTACCGGTACCCGCCGATCAAGGCCAGTAACGAATTCGCCGACCAGCCATGCAAGAAGATGACGACGGTCGCCAGCGCTTCCACGCTGCCCCACAGCACCACGCTGGTGACCAGGTCCGTGGCGACCAGCGATGCCGACCATGGCACCACCGCCAGCCCGCCCGCCGCCAACGCCAGATACAGGGCCGGTGCCAGCCGCCAGGCCCGCCAATCCGGCGCTTCGGTGGCATTGGCGTGCTGGGTCAGCAACCAGGCTCCGCGCGCCATCGGCGCCAGCCAGATACGCCCGGCCTGAGGGATGCCAAGAGCGCTGGCAACCAGGCGATCAAGCACGGCAACGGCATAGCCGCCGACAACCAGCATGAAGATCACCATGAGAACCGGCAGAAATAGCTCGCTAAACATCGTTTCCGTTGCCTCCCCGCGCCGCGCGGGACTCACCGGATGGCTGTGTGCCGACAGGCTGGTCGGCCAACGCCGCGACATCCAGACTGGCGACCGTTGCCAGGGCGTCGCCCCACTCCAGCCCGGGCAACAGCTCATCGAAGAGCGCACTCGCATCCGCCGGCCGCCGCTCCGACCAGGGGCCACGCGGCGTCTCGATGCTGTCTGCTCGCTCCGTGTGTACGTTGTCACGTTCGGCCAGACGGGCCAGATGGAGGGATTGATCGATTTCATCCAGAAGCTGCCGCCAGCGAGCATGGGTATCGCCTTCGGCCTGACAGACGGGGGAGAACCCCAGCCGTCGATAGCCGGCGTCCTCCGAGCGCAGATCATCAGCCATTCCGGCAGCTCGGGCGGCAGGCCCGCCGATCATGCGTGCCTGCTCGGGGCCGAGCGCGCCTCCGCCCGCCGTCAGGCGAAAGAAGCCACTACGCGATAGCGCACGCCGCAATCCGTCGAGGGTGCTCGACGTCGACAATCCATGCGCCAAGCGCAAGGCTCTCAGGCTCACGCTCTCCAGGCCCGCCAGGTGTAACGCATGAAACAAACGCTGCAGATGATGGCGAACCCGGGCAAGCTCGACCTCCGCAATGGGGACGGGGCGCTCGTGCGCGTTGAAAAAGACCTCGTCGAGAAATTGTGGATACGGTGCAAACTGCGTTTTCCATGTCTCCACAAGATCCCCCTGGAGGGTGATCTCCGCCGCCATGCCGGGCGGAAACGCGAAAAAGAATGGCCCCAGCCGGAAAGTCAGTGAATCCAGCGTCAACCCGTCGCGGATGTCATCCTCCATGTTCATGGCCATGGGTCGCCCGTAGGGCACCCCACCCATCATGCCTTCACCGCCCTGGCCGAAATCGCCCTCGCCTTCCCAAGGATTGGGCGGCTCATCCGGCAGGAGACGATGGGCGCTGCCGCGGCGGCCTTCCATCAGCTCGCGATGCGCTTTGACCAGTGCGCCGGGCAGGTCATCGAGAGCGTCGATACGGGCCACGCGTTCCAGATGGGGCCAGGGTTCGCTGCGAAACCACAGCGTCGTGAAGGGGTATGGCAATTGGTCATGCACCCGGCGCAGGGGCTCGAAGCGGTCGGCCGGAATCTCCCCCGCCACCAGCAGCACGCTGGCGTGGCGCGGTGAGTCGACCAGTTCGATGTGTGGTGAAAGCACAAGGTGTCTCAACGCGCCAGCGCCATTGATCCCCAATACGGGAAACACGGGAACGCTGCCACGCGCCGCGAGCTTATGCAGCCAGTTCACTGCCACTTGAACACCCCCTCACGCCAGGCATAGACGATGCCCACCGACAGGATGGCGAGAAACATGCCCATCTCCATCATGGCTTTCATGCCCTTCTCGACGAATACGACTGCCCACGGGTACATGAACATCATTTCCATTTCGAAGGCGATCAACAGCAGTGTCATGGAGTAATAGCGAACGTGATAGCGGCTCCAGGCGTGGCTGTCGGGCGTCCCCCCGCCCAAAAACGGCACGCGTTGAGACCAGCTAGGCCGTGGCCGGTGACGTATGGGCAACCACTGCACCAACAAGCCGGCGCTCAGAGCAAGAATTAGAATGATTAGAAGAGCGAACAGCTCCATGCGTATCCCTCGCGTCGCTGACTCAACAATCCTCAGCCCGTACCAAGGGCTCTGACCTTAGGGCTTCTAGCCCGTTCGTTTCTAAAAACTAGGCGGCTTTTCTGAACGCAAGCTGAATGAATGTCCCTATTTAGCCCCTCGGTTAAAGTAGGTTAATAAAAACCGGAGTGCCAGGCCCTAACCGCCCCAGCAACTCGGCACTCTGCGTTTGGCATTATTCATAAATCATAGGCGCCGATTTAAAGAGGCGTTGCCAGTTATCTGCTCAACTCACACAAGAGAGCTCAGTAATCTAAAATTCGCTATCTCCTCGATTGCTGGGCTAAGCCAAACTCCAGGAAGTTAGGGTAAGCGGCGTAATAGATGAGAGAGGATAAAGCTGGCGCCCCATGATGATATCGCGTACAACGCATTCAGGATCAGTTCAGGAAAATCAGCTATTCTGAAAGGTAAAGCTCCGAAAGCTAAAGCAAACCCCTGAAAATATGAAAATTTTACTGATTGAAGATGATGAACTACTAGCGGAAAGCCTAGCCGAACTTCTCGATGACGCTGGATACCGCACCGACATCGCCCTCACCATGAGAACGGCGATGGCTCTATCAGCTACGGAGGTGTATGCGCTGGTGATTCTCGATCTCGGCTTACCTGATGGCGCCGGATTGAATCTTCTCGCTAATTGGAGGCAGGCGCAATGGTCGGTGCCAATATTGATTTTGACGGCTAGAGATAGCTGGGTCGATAAAGTGGAAGGTCTTCGCATAGGCGCCGATGATTATATGACCAAGCCTTATCATGAGGAGGAGCTGCTAGCCCGACTACAAGCGCTATTACGAAGGCAAGCAAATACCTTCTCCTCATTATTGGAAGTCAATGACATTCGTCTCGATGAGGCGCGTCAACAGTTCAGTTTGATGCACCAAGAATGGCAGACTTTGACCTCTACCGAATTCCGGTTATTACGCTATTTGATGCGCAACCCCGACCGCATCCACTCCAAGAGGCATTTGCTAGATCAACTTTATGCGCTTGAGCAAGACGCAGCCGAGCCCAATCTAGTCGAGGTCTACATCGGTAGATTACGCTCTCGGCTTGGTCGCGAACGAATTGTAACCCGTCGCGGCCAAGGGTACATACTTGTTACGGCCTAATTCGCGAAGTCTGCGACTACGCCTACTCGGGGGGTTAGGCGTAGCAGCCTTAATAGTGGTGGGCAGCACCTGGGTACTACACGGGCTTCTATTAGATCGATTGGCACATAACTTTCTCGCTGATCGCTTGAAACAGGAATCTGCGTTGGTCATTGGTCGTCTGCGCATCGACGGCCTGAAGGCATTGTCGTTGCCGCCCGATGCCAATCCCGCCGAAACTTTTCACCACTTCTACCAACTGCGTATGAACGGACGTGTTTTCAGTACCCACGGTGCGCTCAAGTCATTACCGATTAAAGAGTCGGGTGAAGGCGCCGAATTAATAAACTGGCGTAATCATCGCTTGCTTCTCTGGCGGACTCGATTCTTTCTCGGCGGCGAATCGGCCACACTGATTGTGGGAGAGGATTTCACCGGTATCGAACAGGGGTTGACACGGCTGCACTGGTGGATCGGCGCAGTGGCAGTGGCATTACTGCTGTTGCTGATATTACTCAACCTATTTGCGGTTAACCGTGCCCTGCATCCTTTCAGTCAGTTGTCGCGACAGCTCATCGAGCTTCAACGCGGCGAGCGCCGTCGCCTTCAAATCAAGACCGTCTCCGAGTTAGAAGCGCCAATAGCCCAGCTAAACACGCTTCTCGATGAGCATGAACGGCGTCAGCAACGCTCGCGAGAGTCACTTGCCAACCTCTCTCATGCTATCAGAACCCCGCTCACCGCGGTCATGCAGGCTCTGCGTTCGAAACGGGCCATGGATGAGAAACGCCGCATGCGTATGCTCGAACGGCTCAATGATATCGACGAAAAACTGGAAAGTGAGCTACGACAGTCACGTATCGTCGGTCAATCTACTGGCCAGCAACACATGGGGATGAAAGAGATCACCTCCATGCTGGAAATGTTTCAAACTCTATATCCCAATCGATTTTTTATTCTCGATGACACCTCTATCACCGACTTTAGGATGCCGCTGGAGCGTCAAGACGGGATGGAATTGCTGGGCATCGTGCTCGATAACGCGGGAAAGTGGGCGCGACAGAGAGTCGAGCTGACTTTGCTCGCCGCGCCATGCCGCCTGCGAATAGAGGATGACGGACCGGGGGTGCCCAACGACATGCTTGGGCAGCTCGGCCAGCGAGGTATGAGGCTCGATGAACAGTATCGAGGGCACGGTCTCGGGCTCTCCATTTTAGCGCAGCTAGCCGCGCGCTACGCCGGCCACGTGACCTATGACCGATCCAGACTGGGCGGACTGAGGGTCGAGATAACTTTTGTCCCTCGCGGAACACCCTGAAAATATCTCCTCTCAGTAGCATTTTCCTTTCAGCGTTATTTCAGATTACCGGCGTCTACTGGCGATAGGAATTCAACAGCCCTCAGGATATCTGCCATGCCACGTAGGACCATCACACTGCTGTTATCCGCAACACTCACACTGAGTGCTCAGTTCGCAAACGCCGCGCTGCCCGATAAAGCCATACTTTATAAAAGCCCTTCCTGCGGCTGTTGTGCAGCTTATGGGGAATATTTGGAGGAGCGTGGCGTTGAAGTCGAGGTAATAGAAACAACGAGTCTCAGTGATACCAAAGCGCGTCTCGGAGTTCCACATGGACTCGGAAGCTGCCATACCCTCGAGATGGGCGGCTACATTGTCGAGGGCCATGTACCCGGCGTGGCGCTCAGCCGGCTCTTCACCGAACGTCCGGACGTGAAAGGTATATCGCTGCCCGGCATGCCCGCTGGGACTCCAGGTATGCCCGGCGATCAGGTTCAGGCACTGACCGTGCATCAATTCGGCAATGATGAAACCCAACTGTTCATGACATTGCCGACATCGGCCGGGTGATACTTCCGACCGCAGCATCTGGCCCTTTCCTATTTCGTCTTCCTCGGGCAATCGGACAAACGTGTCGCCCTCTCATTTCAGTGGAGCTTTTATGAAATTCTTGTTTTTGCTTTTCACCTTTGCTGCCGTCACCACCTCTGCAATGGCCGACACCGGCCACGACCAGGGGAAAACAATTGGCTCCGAACCTGATCGAACGATCGATATCCAGGCTGGGAGCATGTGGTTTGATGCCGATGAACTGCAGATCGCGCCAGGCACGACGGTACGTTTTCGTGTCGAAAACGTTTCCATGATTCCTCACGAATTTGCTATCGGCAGCAGCCGTATGCAGCAGATGCACCGTGACATGATGCAGCAGGGTGGTGATCACCACGGTGCTACCGACAGCAATGACATGGCGGACAATCATCACGACGGCATGATGAACCAAGACGAGATGAGCCGTCAGAGTGCTGCCATCACGATAGCGCCGGGCGAGACCGAGACATTGACTTGGACCGCGCCCCAGCAAGGCGACGCCATTGAATACGCTTGCTTCTTGCCAGGCCACTACGAAGCCGGGATGAAAGGGACGGTCACGTTAAATTCGAATTCTTGAGCCTTGGCCACGCGTCACAAGCACTTCAGGCACGTCACTAGAACTCCAGGAAAGAAACTCATGAAACATCGTTCGATCGATAACGATCGCCGCCGTCTTCTGGTCGCGTTAGCCGGAACCGGTGCGCTGGCAGGGCTGGAGTCACTGTTACCAAGCTATGCGCGGGGGGAAACGCTTTCCCCCCGGAGCGGAATCGCGGCGCAGGTCGCAGGCGGCCCGCCCCACCCAGTTTCGCTGGATTTCGACGTACGTCGCGAACGGGTCGCCATCGCCGGAGGCCACGGCAGCGGCATCACCATCAATCGCTCGATCCCCGCGCCGCTCATCGAACTGTGGGAGGGACAAGGAGCGCGTCTGCGCGTTCACAACCACCTCGATCAGGATACCTCTATTCACTGGCACGGTTTGATGCTGCCGTTTGAAATGGACGGTGTACCAGGCGTTTCCTTTCCCGGCATCGCCCCAGGCGAAAGTTTTGAAGCCGCATTTCCCGTGCGCCAGAGTGGGACTTATTGGTATCACAGTCACTCCGGTATGCAGGAGCAGATCGGTCTGACCGGGCCGCTTGTCGTTCATCCCGCAACACCCCATCGGATACAGGCCGATCGCGAATACGTGATCATGCTCAACGACTGGACTTTTGAAGATCCGCATCGGGTAATGGCACGACTGAAAAGTCAGAGCGACTATTACAACTATAATGAACGCACGGCAGGCGATTTCTTCGACGCCGTCGAGAAGGATGGCTGGATGTCGACGCTTCGTGACCGGCTCGCATGGAATAACATGCGCATGAGCCCCAACGACATCGCCGATGTGACCGGCTCCACCTACACCTACCTGATGAATGGACGCCATCCAGCGACGGGGTGGGAAGGACTATTCAAGCCCGGGGAACGCGTACGCCTGCGTGTCATCAATGCCTCGGCCATGACCTACTTCAACTTTCGCATTCCCGGCCTGCCAATGACGGTAGTCGGTGCCGACGGTCAGGAAGTAGAGCCGGTAGAGACCGACGAGTTTCAGATTGGCGTGGCGGAAACTCTCGACGTCATTGTCGAACCCCAAGCCAGCATCGCCTATACGCTGATGGCGGAGTCGATGGATCGCAGCGGCTACGCTCTGGGTACTTTGGCGCCTCGCGCCGGAATGCGCGCGGCGATACCGGCGTTGAGAGAATCACCCCAGCGCACGATGGTGGATATGGGCATGGACATGACGCACGGGGCCATGGGCGGCATGTCCGCCGATGCCATGACCGATATGGACCACGGCAAGGAAGAGTCCGGTGCCATGGGCGGCATGCACAATGGCATCACGTCGGGCATGAGCCACGGCGATGGCCACGGTGGCATGGGTGGCATGGGTGGCATGGGTGGCATGTCGGGCATGAATCACAGCGCTATGTCGAGTATGAACCAAAACAGCGGACGCGCGGCCATGGCCGGGATGGCGGGCATGGGTGCAGGCGATCCCGGGCCGGTCGTGGCGCGCCATGAGCCCGGCGGTCATGGGCCCGGCAACTTCAACGTCGCCGAGGTGCAACGCGACCGCCTCGGTGAGCCAGGTACCGGGCTAGAGGCTGTCGACCATCGTGTACTCACTTACACGCAGCTGCGCAACGTCAAGCCAATGCGCGACCGGCGTGTGCCGTCGCGGAATATCGAGCTACACCTGACCGGCAATATGGATCGCTACATGTGGTCGTTCGACGGCCTGACATACTCCGAATCCACGCCGATCGACATCGTGCTGGGTGAGCGCATTCGTCTGATCCTGGTCAATGACACCATGATGGAACACCCCATCCACTTGCATGGCATGTTCATGGAACTGGAAAATGGCCAGGGAGATTATCTCCCATTCAAGCACACCCTCAGCGTACTACCCGCCTCACGTGCTTCGCTGTTGTTCACTGCCGATGAACCAGGACGCTGGGCGTTCCACTGCCATCTGCTATACCACATGGATGCCGGGATGTTCCGGGTGGTACGGGTAGCCCCGGCGGAGGCATTCGATAATGTTTAACAACAAACTCATTCACTGTGGTGCATTTTTGATTGCAGCTCTCTGGTTGCCCTCCGTCGCTTTCGGCGACCATCACGGTCGTGCCAATGTAGACGAGGTCGTTCCCGAAGAGCCCTTGAATGCTCGTAGCGGCTCTCCCACCGAATGGAACGAACCGGTACATGACGACGCGATATTCAGCCAAATACTGGTCGACCGATTCGAATACCGAGATAGCAACGGCGCGCCCAATGCCTGGCTGTGGGACGCCCAGGGCTGGATCGGTAACGATATCAACCGATTCTGGTGGAAAAGCGAGGGAGAGGGACCGATCAACGGTGGAAGCCCCGAGAGTAGTGATCTACAGCTACTCTATAGCCGCCTAGTCTCACCTTTCTGGAACTTGCAGGCCGGCGTACGCCAGAGCTTCAACCCTGATCCCGACCGACGCTTCGCGGTCGTGGGCTTCCAGGGTTTGGTGCCGCTGCTGCTGGAAACCGATACTGCGCTATACCTCAGTGACGAAGGTGATGTCAGTGCAAGCGCCGAGTTCGAATACGAGATGCTACTCACTCAGCGATTGATCCTGCAACCACGACTGGAGCTCTCAGCATCGTTCCAGGATGTTCCCGAGTACGACATTGAGCGCGGTTTTAACAGTAGTGAGATCGGTCTTCGTCTGCGCTACGACCTGATGAGGGAGCTAAGCCCATACGTGGGGGTTAGCTACGAACGTAATTACGATGATGATGAGTCAACAACTGCCTTGGTAATGGGTCTGCGCGCCTGGTACTAAAAGTCCAAGTTTTACATTAAGGGAGGATCACGATGTCATCTTTTCCATGGAGGGATACACCTGCTTACTACGGTCGAATCAGCCGCTGGCTACACTGGGGTATTGGCGCTCTGTTGCTATGGCAACTGGGCGGTATGACGGCCAAGGTATTATGGGGGCACCCGCAATGGATACAGGCTTGGCTTTCGACTCATCGGCCACTAGGAACGCTACTGATGGGGCTGATTATGGCTCGAGCGCTTTGGGCTCTACTCAGCCTACCCCACCGCCCAACTCATACCGGTGGACTGGCGCGTACAGCCGTAATGTCTCATCTGCTGCTCTATCTGCTTATGCTGGGAATACCGGCTCTCGGGCTCTACATGACATGGCTCGGCGGCCAGCCATTCACGCCATTTGGCATACCTCTATTCGATGGCAGAAGCCCCGAAAACGGTCGCATGATGATAGCTCGCCAGTGGCATGTCTGGCTTGGTTGGACCCTGCTGACGCTGATTGTTGTTCATGCTGGCATGGCACTTCTTTGGCACGGGCTAATACGGCGTGACGGGATTCTTGCCCGCATGGCTGGCCGCCGACAAGGCTAAACTTCATCATCTAGGCTGAAAATAGGCTGTACGACATGAATCCGATGGCTTTCATTCAACGGCGCGTCAGTTCCGACCCACGTCATCGATCACCAAGAGATATCTTATGAGTCCAGAAAAAACCAGGAGTGGCATCGACACCAACCAACAAAACCATATTTTATCGAAGGTTAATGAGTGAGCATTGTAGCTCTTTCTTCGGACGTAAGACCAAGGCATTATTGGAGCATAAAGATACCAAAATAGAAGAGGCTTCCTTACGCAGAACAGATCCAGCAAGCTTACTCTTATCCTTGCTCATCGTACTCATGGTCCTATTTATGAACACCTAGGATGCACCCAAGTATTCAAGGCAACCCAAATAGACAAATGTAAATTCAAGCATGCAATAGTTGCAAAAGCAATACTTAGCCCTTATCGAAAACCAGATAACGATACTGATGATTTATGGACGCCAATTCGCATACCGATGGCAATAACGAGCCTGCTTACTCAATTAAGTCTTTTGAGCTCAACAGGCAGCAGCTAGGAATTTAAGCACTAAAGGTAGTACACATGATACCACACTGGCCTACGGCTCTTTCCTGGCTTTCTGTTGCACTAGGTATTTTGTGCGTTATCTATATCATCATGGTCGTGCGAAGGAACCCACGCAACATCAGCCTCATGAATCATATCTGGCAAACCTTCTCGTTTTTAGGCCATTTATTAACCATTGTTCTCTACCGAAAAAATGACCCTTTAGCAGCGCGAAAAGCTCCTCTAAGGACAGCAGCAGATAACGACAAACCTTCATATTATCGTTATACCTCCTTCCCTCTCAAGGTGGCAAAAGGGACCTTGCAATGTGGCAGTGGCTGCGTGCTCGGCAATATAGCTGCCATAGCCTTGATATCACTTTTTCCATCGATTTCCATTTGGCTAGGCTGGCAAACACTATTTGATAAGGAAATATTTTCAGTATGGATATTGAGTTATTTCTTAGCTTTTTTGCTAGCGATATCATTTCAATACCTCACTATCCAAAAGACGCGTAACTCTTCATTTGGCAATGGTATCATCCAAGCGATAAAAGTTGACTTTTTGCCCCTAACCTTTTGGCAAGTGGGGGTGTATGGATTCATGGCCTTCGCCCATTTCTACCTCTTTCCTTCAGTCTTGGGCCATCCGTTGCGCATTAATACAATTGAATTTTGGTTTATGATACAAGTTGCCATGGCTTTTGGTTTTATCATCTCATATCCGGTCAACTGGTGGCTAATAAAGCTCGAAATCAAAGGAGAAATGTAGCCTCCGCATAACAATATCATTTAATCATCAAGCAATAATGGAGTGAAGAATCAGATAATGATTCAGCTTTTTTTCAGGCTCATCACACACACTTGTACTGCACCAATCATTTAGGAGTATATCATGAAAAGCAGAATCAAAGTGTTGATCCTAGCAATTGCGGTAGCCGCTACCGCTCCGGTTTTTGCTGCACCGGGACACGAAGAAGCCGAAGGCAAAATACTCAAAGAGGGCGTCTCATCTTCTCAGCAACTAGGAGGTAGCCCAGTCCGATATCAGATCCCCGTCGCCAGAACAGGAAAACTGTATTTGAGCAGTGAACACCTTGCGAGCGAATCAAATCGAACGATGGCCATAGAAGCCTCTTTGTACTCGCCTTCTGGCCAACTTCTTGCTAAAGATTCTGACAGCAAAGGGCACTTCACACTCAATGAAAGTGTGGACCCCGGAACCTATTACTTAGATATAAAAGGATCGTCTCTTGGTAGCGTTAACGATTCTGATAATCGTTACAACATCCACATGGGCGTCAAATAGAGACTAAAAAGTCAAAGGCACTTTTCGCCAAGCCCAAAAGGGCTTGGCATTAAAAATGCCCGACCTCCATTATTATAAAAAAACAGCCTGCTCTTAGCGAAAACAACACAAATTCTTTATGATACAGCACCGGCTTTTCCAAACAGACATGTGGGGCAACCATTATATTTGAAATAACCAGCTATCTCGGCCTTTTTTTTACGGCTTTGGGGGCAGCGACACTACTGCCAATGCAATCAGAGGTAGTGCTTATGGCCATGTTGTTTTCAAATAAATACCTCATCCCACTTTTGCTACTGGTCGCAACATTAGGAAACGTGCTTGGCTCCGCTATCAATTGGTACATAGGTCGCCACATAGACCAGTACAGCCATAGACGATGGTTCCCATGTAAAAAGGAAAAACTTGATAAGACTCGGGCTATCTATCTACGCCATGGACGATGGGTTCTTGTGCTAAGTTGGATGCCAATCGTTGGTGATCCTTTAACTATAATAGCGGGCTTCATGCGTGAACCTCTTTGGAGTTTCCTTTTGATCGTCACATTTGCCAAAGGTCTGCGCTACCTCGTAATCGCAGCTATTGCAACAACGTGACCCCTCCGAAGAGGGGCTGGGTTGAGGTCAATGTGAGCGTCAAGCGACCAACTGACGGGCCAGCTCCATTTCGACCGACTCGCCATCGTTGTTGAGCGCATCGAGCCCGGACTCGGGGATGTCCCCGGACGTGCTCTGCGCCACGGCGATCTTGCTGGCCATCAGTCGCAGACAGGCGATCTGTGAGGTCTCGGCGTAGCCGAAGAACACCACACGCACCGCCCGGTGCTGACCGATACGCCACGAGCGCCGAGCCGCTTGCTGCAGCGTGTATACGTTCCAGCCGGTCTGCATGAACGCGATCGTCGGGAAGTCGAGAAGATCCAGGCCGGTTTTCACCAGCTCCGGGTTGGTGATCAGTACATCGATCCCTTTCTCGACCTGATCCGCGATCCAATCTTCCCGCCGACTGGTGTCGACGCTCGAGCGCAGCACGGCCACCTTCAGCCCCGCCTGCTCGAGCACCCGCTTCAGGCGACTCGTCGTGTCGCGCTTGCCGGTGTAGGTGGAATAGACCAGCACCTTGCGGCCCTGGGCTTTCTCCGACCGACATAGCTCGACCAGCTCGTCCTCCTTCGGCATCGTCGACGTCTCGTCGAAGATCGACTTAGTGAAGTTGATCAGCTCCCGCGAGCGCGGGTGCTTGACCGTCTCCGGCCGAAAACAGCAGTCAGGCCACGCCAGCAACACGTTGAGCACCACGCCCAGCAGTGTGGTGTCCTTGCGTGCCAGCGCCTCTTTCAACGCCTGTGTCAGCTCTCCAGAGAGCCTCTCATAGGCGCTGGCCTGGCCGGACGACATCGGGACTTCCACGAACTCCTCGTCATACGGTGGCAGTACATCGCCACCGATGTCCTTGAGCTTGAGAAAGACCGTGAAGGGCAACACGTAGCGCAGTATGCCCTTGGGACCGAAACCTGGTGCCTTCACCGTGCGCACCGAGGTTTTCCGCCCCTTCGCCGTCTTGTGTCCAGCGCCCTCGCGCTCCGAGTAGATGTCTTTGAGAACACCGTGCTCGCGCATGAAGGCCATGGACGCCGCTCCCAAAGAATTGCGCTGGGGACGGTAGCCGTCTTCGATCATCACCGGCGTCAGGATCCGGAAGAGCAGGTAGAACAGATCGTCCGCGTAGCCGCCCATCAGCGTGCCGGTCAGCAAAAGCGTCTTGCGTGCCTTTGCTGCCAGTACGCCCATAGCCTGGCCTTGGGCCGATCCTGCGTTCTTGTACTCATGCCCCTCGTCGACGATCAGCAGGTCGAAGAACTGATCGGGCAGGTAGCGCTTCACGAATTCGCTCGGCTGGAAACCGCCCTCACCGAAACCGAACTCGATATTCGCCATCGCCCGCTCCATTCTCGTCGCCTGTCGATCGTTGAACACCAGGTCGCCGTTCTCGTCCATCAGGTTGATGAACTCGTGCACGTTGTCGGCCAGCATCGACGAGAGAAACCCCTCGCCGAACTGGTCGATCAGTTTCTCCGATGTCACCTTGCCGATCGTCGGAATGCGCTGCAGCGCCTTGAGCACCGAACGACGGCGGGCATCCCCTCCGGGCTGCCGCTGTCGTATGAGTGTCCAGAGCTGGCCACCGCATCCGGTGCATGCTTGCTGACGCTCGGTCTGCTGAAACAATTCGAACCGAATCGGCTCATTGTCGTTGTCGAGGATCATGCGGCCGCAGTCCGGACACGCGGCGAGGCGACCGGCAATGGTACGCTTCGGGGTGGCCACCGGGATCCAGTGAAACCCCATTCGCATCCGCACGCGCCCCAGCACGAAGAACTCCGGCCGGCTACCGTCTGGCTGTCCCAGTTGCTCCCTCAGCTTGAGCAACTTCGCCAGCGTGTCCGGCCCATTAAGTACCCAGACCCGAGCCTCGGGCACCGTCTCGAGGATCTCGCGCCGCCACTTGTAGACCAGGTGCGGCGGAGACACGATCAACGATCGACGATAGCCTTCGGTCGCCATCACGGCGGCGACGGCGATCGCCATCATCGTCTTGCCGGTCCCCATCTCGGCGTTAATCACGCCGGCACGCTCGTTCTGATCCAGCAGCAGCGCGCAGATCGCGTGAACGACATCCGCCTGTGCCGGAAACGGCTGGCGTGCCAGCGCGTTCATCACCGCCTGTCGCGCCAGGTTCCCTCGGCCGTCGTAGACCGGAGGGTGGGTGTGGTTGAGCGTATCCAGAAGTCCGTCGCCGAACTCATCGATGAAATCGTTGAGCGCGATGACGTTATCCGGTGCTGTGCATTGCATGTTCATGTCCGTCTCCAATGAAAACGGGCAGAACACGACCCCACGGGCGATGTTCTGCCCGTAGGGGTTGGCTCGCTCTATGAGCGTGCGTGGTGGTTTATGCCGTCTCGGCGTCCGAGTCGGTGGGTTCAGATTGTGCAGGAGCATCCTGCGCCGGCGTCGAGGTGATCGTGAACAATCGCCCCTTGTCGGGAGAGTCCGGCGTCACGTCCCAGGCCATGATGGCCGGCACGAAACGATCGGTCAGAATCCGACGCTCGCTGATGTTGCCATCGGCGTCTTCGTCGAACTCGACCTTCGAGGACTTCTCTTTGAAGGTGTCGCCCTTCACGACCAGTTGACGCCCCGAACGCGAGGTCACGATGCCCGATATGCCTCCCGCTGCCAGCGACAGCGCGAGGTGCCAGCTCGAAAGCCGGCGCAGCGGACGTCGTTGTGTAACCCCATCGGTCCAGAACGCGAGGTTGAAATCGGGCCATAGCCCGCCCAGTTGATCGATCTCCTGCTTCAGCTGCTCGGGTTCCAGCGACACGCGGTAGCAGTGTGGCGCGCTGCCGATCGCCGGCGGCACATCATAGAGACCATCACACCAGATCGAAGGCAGCGGCTCGGGCTTGAACTCTCCCAGCCCGATTTGCTGCAACATCTGCCTGATCGTTTTGGCCCTATCGTTTGCCAGTAGTGCATTGCGCTTCGTGCGAACGCCAAAGACGACGACCTGCTTGAAGGTATCGACCGCGGCCTCGAACGCAGTGACGCGATCGAAGTGCTGGCTGACCCAGCTCGACAGCTCATCGTCGAAGACGTAGTGCGGCACGATCATTACCAAGATCCCGCCGTACTGCAGAAGGTGCACACAGCGCTGGTAGAACAGCTTCTCCAGGCGCTGCCTGCCCTTGCCGGCATACCCCTTGCTGCCGCCGGTTTCACTGACGAGATCGCCGTAAGGTGGGTTGAAGAACATCATCCCGAACGAGCGTGGCGAGATGACGGTATCCATCAGGTCCGACTGAATGCCGACATCGACCAGGCTCTGCATGTGACGCGCTCGCTCGAGATCGAACTCGATGCCGTAGGTGTCGGTTCGTTCCCGGCCCAGCCGGTGAGCGCTTTCCAGAATCGCATGGCCTTCGCCAGCGCACGGATCCAGAATGCGCACCCGCTGGTCGTGCGAGGTGCCCAGTGCCTGGAGGACACGATCAATCGTGTCCTCGTCGGTCGGGTAGTAGCCGTTCTTGGCGAAGTTGCGCGCCAGGCGTGGAAACATCAGAGCCATGATGGCCTCCTGGGTTCATTGCGTGGCGAGATCGCCGGAGTGAATGAGATGACCGATAGCGTCCTGAACGCTGGCCAGCGAGAGATCGATCCAGACACCGGATAGGCGCTCGGACGTCTGATCGAGCATGCGTATCGCGCCCTGCTCGAGGAGCAGTTGAACGACCGTGGGGCGCCAGTGATCCAGCAACGGAAACGCGGCGAGATCCCGCAGACGCGACCAGAGCATCACGCTCTTGTCCTGTCGCGAGTCGCGTTCGTTGAAGATCGCGTAGCACTGTCGATGCGCTCGATCCGGATCCTGACAGCGCTGGTCGAACAGCCAGAGGTTCAGCAGGCTGCCGAACCGCGTCTGCCGATAGGTCCGCGTCGTACGTTTGGCCATGCGCTCACGGTCCAGCTGTAGAGCGACCGACTGGCCATCTCGCTGGAGCGTGATCTCCGTCCAGCCACCTTCGGCGATCGGCAGGGTCAGCTTGGCCATCAGTTCGTGAATGGCGGTATCCCGCCCCCACAGGGACAGGAAGACCGCGCGGTCGCCATCGGCGACATAGCTATCCAGAAAAAGCTCCGGCGCCTCCTCGAGACGCCAGAGCGGGGTTGCAGGTGACATGCTGCCTCCATCGACAAGGATGGGGACGAGCTGCCCCCAGGGGCAGTCATCGCCCCCGGGGGTTGAGTGTCAGATTCAAGCCGCTGCGGCAGCTGAATAGGTCCAGATTTGTGACGTGGCATCGAAGCGATAGCCCATCTGCTTCAGGCGAGTGACCTGGGCACGGAACGTGCCCCGATCGACCGTGGAATCCAGCTTGACGCTGTCACCCAATGGCCATTGGTGCCCGAACAGATCGATGTCCTGATCATCCACCTGCGGTCGGCGCTTCGGCTTGGCCTCGGCGCTTTCCTCTTGCAGTTGATCCGTCGATGCCGGCGTGCGGAATTCCTCGTGCGTCTGCTTGAGGAATTCCGCTGCCAGACGTGCCGCGCCAGTGGCGCGAAAGATGGCTTTCTTGTCCGCCTGCAGCACGCTGATCCAGCTGGCGATGTAGGCGGCGTCGAAGGCCTCGTTGCGAATACCGAAGTGCCCGCACAGAAAGGCCGAGCCCAGCTGCGCGACCAGCTCCTCGAGCGCGTAGCGTTCGGAACCGAACGGCTCGGGGTCGGTGATCCCGATGCGTGCCAGGCGCGTTTCGTGCCCGGTGGCATGGGTCAGTTCATGCAGTGCCACGCTGTAGTAGCTATCCCCGTCGTGGAATCGCTCCTTCGCGGGCATCAACACCCTGTCTTGCCGGGGGTAATACCCAGCGATCTCGCGATCCAGCGAGTGCGTAACCTTGATGCCACAGCCGTCGATGAAGTCATCCAGCGCATCCACGCTGTCGAATCCCTCGACCGACGTCGCCGGCGGATTCGTGACCTCATCGGGCAGACCGTCACACTGATCCACGTTGAACAGATTGAAGCCCCTCAAAATCGCGAAGTGCTTCTCCTTGGGGTTGCCCTCGTCGTCGAGCACCGGCTCACCGGCGTCGTCGACGATCTCGCGCTTCATGGGTTTGTAGAAGCACGCGAGAGTACTTTTCTCACCCTTGCGTACTGTGCCCCCGGCCTCTTTCGCTTGGCGAAAGGTGAGCCAGCGGTCCTGTGAAAATCCCCGCTTACCGGCCATGTCCCAGAGCAGAGGCACATTGATGCCGCTGTACTGGCGACCAGAGACGGCGTTGCAGGGTGTGAGTGGCGTTCGGCTGGACGGATCCCAGGGCTGTCCGATACCGGGCAGATGCCCTTGCTCGAGACTGTCCAGAATCCGATCAGTGATTGCCTGGTAGATGTCGGCCATCGTCGAAACCTCATGATGACGACCGAGATGCCCCACCGGGAGCGAATCCCGGTCGGGGTGGAAGATGAAAAAGCTCGGCGTGCCGGGCTCTGATTGAAGTGGAATGTTGTGTGTTCAGGCAGCCAGGCGGTCATGGCCAGACAGCGAGAACACCATCGTCTGTTTGCCAAGTTGATGCTCCAACTCGACATGGACACCGACGAACAGCGGTAGCAACAACCCGCCGGTGCGATGCGGTGCCGCTATGTCAAAATCGAGCGATCGACTGCCTGCAGGCGCTTTCGTCAGCTCCTCTCGAGCCTGCTCCAGGAACGCATCGAGGCGTTCGACCCAGTGCAGGCCCTCAAGAGCCGAGTGCGATGTGCCAGCCGTCTCGAAGAGCGCGACCACCTCGTTGATGAGTGGCTGCTCCATCTGCACCATCACATCGCGACGATCGGGGCAGAGCCCGAGACGTTGCGCCTTGAAGGTGAGATCGATACGGACGTTGGGGTTGTGAGTGTTGCGATTCATGGATGCTTCTCCTTAAGAACGAAAAAAGGGGAAGCACCTCGCCCCATGGGGAAGGAAACTTCCCCATGGGTGGATACCGCTTGGTTTATGCCGGCAGAACGTGTGCCTTCCAGGTATGGCGGTGCGTGTTCACCTGACGGTGATCCACGACTTTGCCCTGGTCATTTCGGACTGGCTCCTTGACAACCACCGCCTCGCGCCCGAGAAACTCGAGCGCCACGGTATCGCCAACAGCCAGTGGGGTCTCACGCGCAACGCGCTTGAGATCGATCCCCCCATACGGTCTTGTCGTCACCACGCTCGGACCGCAGCGTGATGTAGTAGCTGAGGCGGTTTGCCTCGTCGAACTGATAGGACGCGCTGCCATGGGCAACGATCTCTCCCTGGTGAGTAGCGCCACGGCGATGAGAGGTCGATCCCTTCTTCACGGAATTGGACGTTTCATCGTCATTGCCAGAGGCGCCGCCGCCGAAGCCAAAGCTGATGAGGCCAAGGCGCTTTAGCACCACCAAGGCGACCAGCGTCAGCCAGATCCAACGGAGCGGATCAGGAATGACCTGTGGCAGCATGAGCGGAATCAGAACGGAGAACAGCAGGGCTCGAGAGCCTTGGAAAGGATTCATGGTGCAGCTCCAGTGGATCGGGTCCGGGAGATACACCATCCCCATCCGGGGAAAGTGATTCCCCGGATGGGTGGTTCGGCGCGAGGCCGAGTATTCGGAAGTGGCATCCAGCTCAGGTGAGCGCCGTCTTTCGGGATGCGTTAACGGCTTCGGGAATTGCCCGAAGGCAAAAGGCGTCACTGATGACCGTCAGTGACCGCGGCTTGCATCTTGAGGATAGCTGGACCGGATCCAAGGCTGCAAGAGCCAGTAATCGGACCAGCACTGCTCTGCCCTGGCTTGATACCTGGGACGGCCTTGGGCTGATGCGATGGTCTAAGTGACTGGCACTTCAGAGAACATTAATTTACATTCTTAACATTCAGCAATGAGGATCGGCTGGGGCCGCTTTCGACCCAAACCGGACATTGGAGTCTTAACTCGGAATTTGTCAGTATTAAAGACCATTATAAATGGCTCAGGAAGTTATAATTCGACATGATAAGGGAACTTTCTAAAGGCTTTAATAAATGAAAATCACCTCCTTCGTCTTAAAAAACTATCGTCGATTAGCCGAAGTTACCTTGGTACTTGATGATAAAAAAACTGTTCTTGTCGGCGCTAATAATAGTGGAAAAACGTCCTGTATTGGAGCGCTACACACATTCTTAAAAAGTCCGGACAATCTAAAGTTAAGAGATATATCGAAACGGAATTGGAAGGAAATCCAAAAGCTGGGTGAACAGGTCGAAGTCAAATTTCCTGATAGCGAAGAAATAGAGAATCTATCGAGCACCCTAACTAGTTTGTTGCCTAGTTTAGACATCGAGATTACAGCTAAAGCAAGTGAGGCATACAAGGCTCGTGACATCCTGCCAGACTTGGAATGGTGCGGCGGCCCTCTATCGGTTCGCATAACTTACGAAGCAGTCGATGTCATCAAACTATGTCGTGAGTTCGCTGATATGAGAGCTGTAGTGTCAGAACATGGAGGCACAGTGAGCTTGTGGCCTAAAGACCTATGTGACTTCTTGGAAAAAGGCCAAAATTTCAGTAAATACATCAAACAAAAGCACCACATTTTGAGCAAAGAGTCAGAACCAGCTACGGAAACAGAGCCTGCTACTAAGGAAATCCTGCAACCGCTCACATCTGAAGCTTTAAAAAAGTTAATTCGAGTAGACGTGATATCTGAGCAACGAGGATTAGGGGCTGAGGATAATACAGATAAAAAAGGGCCATATTCAGAAAAGCAACGCCTCAACAAGTTGCTTCGTGAATATTATGAACGCGTTTTAAATCCAGAAGATTTTCCTGAGGCCGACGACCTCCATGTATTGGGACAACAACAATCGTTAGAAAATGATTTCACCAAAAGATTGAATAATCAGTTTGAAGCGCCTTTCGAAGAACTAAAAAGCATGGGTTATCCTGGTATAGGTGGTAACCCAACTGTTGAAATTTCTGCAAAAATTAGCGGTATGGATGCGTTACAAAAATCCTCCTCGGTTCGATACCGTTTTGACAAGGCGGAGGAAGAGTTCCTCCCTGAAAGTTATCTAGGGCTTGGCTACCAAAATCTCATATATCTAACATTCAGGCTTTTAGAATTTCGTGACAAATGGATGCGTGTTGGAAAATCAGCTTCTTCAGAAAGTGACCCTGAAGAAAGAATCGAGCCAATTCACTTAGTCTTACTTGAAGAGCCGGAAGTAAATCTTCACGCGCAAGTTCAGCGCGTATTTATATCAAAAGCTTATGATACTTTGCGAAATCATTATGATTTGCGTGATAAGGGAACTGGAGTTGATAAGCCTGAATACCAAACACAACTCATAATAAGCACCCACTCTAGTCATATTATCGATAATATGGACTTTAAAGATTTGCGGTATTTTAAACGGAATAATGCGAGTACATCCATTGCAATGGATCATACATCAATTGCAAACATGTCTGAGTTATTCGCGAAACCGAAAGATGAGCTTCTGTTTGTAAGAAAACACTTAAAGCTAACTCATTGTGACATTTTTTTTGCAGACGGTGTTATATTTGTTGAAGGGCAAGCAGAACGCCTTCTCGTTCCAGAGTTTATTTCCAATCGCTTCCCAGACTTAATGAATCGCTATATCTCTATGCTCGAAGTGAATGGGGCTCACACGCACAAGTATAGAGAATTAGTTGATAAGCTTGGGGTTGCAACTCTAGTGCTAACAGATCTCGATTCAGTCGATAAAGAAGGAAAGTCTTGTGTCCCGCAAAAAAAATCAGATCAAAAAACCAATAATGATATTTTAAAAAAATGGCATCCTAATAAAGAAAGCTTGGATGATTTGGTAGATTTGTCCAAAGAAGAACATGCAACAATCAGCGAAGGTACGCCGTTATATGTTGCTTACCAAAAGCCAACAGAAATTTCTGGAGGGGAGGCTTTATCTCGAACCTTTGAAGATGCATTGATTTTAGCAAATTTTGAGGATGAATACTTCCAAAATAAACCAAAACTGAAAGCTGCAAAAACTGCTCATGAAGATGGTAGTGGATCATTGTCAGAGTCACTTTATAACTATGTGAAAGGTTTGAAAAAAGGTGACTTTGCTTTCGAGTGCCTCTTGCATCTCGCGGATAATGAGGCGAACAGCTTTAATCCCCCCGAATATATTCACGATGGCCTCTCGTGGCTGGAAAAGCAACTTTCTCCAAAAGCTTAGGCGAAATTTATGACTGAAGAATATTACTTGGCAGAAACCAAGCCTATAGATCATGATAATAGCGTTGACGCTGGTATCCAAGAGTGCCTTCACCTAGGTTCGGGGAAAAGCTTTATCACCTTTGCGGGGGCGGGGTCAGGAAAAACATATTCTCTTAAAGAAGCACTTGATTTTCTAAAAGGTCGCTACTGGGCAGACTTTTCCCGGCAGGGTAAGAAAATCGCGGTTGTTACCTTTACAAACAACGCAGCTGATGAAATCAAGGATCGAGTAGAACAAAATACCGTTTTCGCTGTATCAACGATACATAGCTTTTGCTGGGCGTCTATTGCTGGCTTTAATGAAGACATCCGTAAGTGGTACTTGGAAACGCTTCCCTCCGATCTTGAAAGGGTAAAAGACGAAGAAAGACGTGGGCGTGTTGGCAAGGCTTCTGACGCTCGAAGAAGGACTATCATCCGTCTGGCGGAAAAAATGGAATGGCTAGCGGAACCACGTTCATTCATTTATGATCCTAACGGTGTAAATTCTTCAAACAATTCGCTATCACATGCGGATGTATTAAAAATTTTTTCACACTTTTTAACGACTAAACCAATGATGAAAGAAGTCATTGTAAATAAGTTCCCTTTTATATTTATCGACGAAAGTCAGGATACCAACGTAGATGTGGTCAACGCATTCTTTGATCTGAAAGATACAAAACCTGATAAAGTTGTTATAGGGCTGTTTGGGGATACGATGCAGCGTATTTTTGGCGGAGGCGAAGTTGAGCTGGGTAAGGCTAAGCCAAGCGGTTGGAAAACTTTTAACAAGGAAATGAATCATCGCTCAGCGAGACGTATCGTTGGTTTAGGTAATCAAATTCGAAGTGAAAATGATGGGCGTAGTCAGTACGCGAAAGATGGATCTGCAGAAGGTCACGTAAGATACTTTTTACTTTCACATGATGATTTTGTCAAACAAGATGTTGAAGAGAAAATTCGCAAAACCATGTCGGAAGTTACGGGTGATGCGGGTTGGATAGATGCTAAATCCGAAGAAACAGCTATCTTATTATTAGAACATAAAATGGCTAGTCGTCGGCTGGGGTTTGATGAGCTTTGGGAAAAGCTGTCAGTATCACCGAAAATTAAAGATCGAATTTCTGAAGGCGACAATGCTGAGCTGAACTTTTTCTCTGGCATCGTCTCTCCTTTGGCTGACGCGAGCCGGGAAGGTAGGCGTGCCGACCTTATGTCCATCTTAAGGGAAAACAAGTCCCCGCTTTTGGAGGCAAATTTACTTAATGATAATAAGGACGATCCGCTCTCTGCTGCTAGAGCTGCGGAACATGCATTTAGAGGTGTGGTTTCAAGTGAGGAGGTCAGTTTTCGTGAAGTTCTTGAAGTGCTTGCTGAGCACAATTTGCTTAAGATCCCAGAGAAATTAAAATCGTTTGTATCGGGTTCCGACGAAGACGATATTGAAGGAGAACCTAAAGAAGATTCAGATGAGAAAGATGACAGCGAAATTTCCGCTTGGGCTGAGGCACTAGAAACTGATTTCTTTCAAATCCGAAACTACAAGGACTATGCCGATGGGAATTCAATCTTTCGAACCCATCAAGGCGTAAAGGGTAACGAATTTGAGCGTGTTATGGTTATTATGGATGATGACGAGGCGGGGGGATTTTTATTTTCTTATGAGCAGTATTTCGGTGCGAAGGAAATTTCTAAAGCAAGCCAGAAAAAGCTGGATGCTGGAGAAGAGATTGGTATAGATCGTACTCGACGATTGTTCTATGTTACATCCACACGAGCGAAGAGTAGTCTTGCCCATGTGATATATACATCTGATGTATCCAAGGTAAAAGAATGTCTTTTAACAAAGAAATTTGCGCGAGAAGACGAAATTATTGAATTTGGAAATTTACGCTGAATGTCCGCTAATGGCCGAAAGCTGACGCTGAAGGCAAGTCTGAGTCACTTGGCCAACCTGAGCTGGAAGACACTCAGTAGCGACTACCCGTGGAGCCGCCCTTTGGCCCTTTCCCTCGCCCGGCCCTTTGAGCTTGCCCTGTCCAAACAACGGATAACCCCCTTCCCCTTACTCCCCCTTCCCTTCTATCCCTTTGCTTGGAGCCCTTTATCCTTTCCCTCGGGAGAGACTTCCTCAGGGCTGACTCACGATATTGACCGCTGTGACTCCCTGGTTCCAGATCATCTCAAGATGGGAGGACTGCACGATCGAGCGAACATAGCGCGGTGTCATGAGGCCCCAGCACCGTGTGTCCTCTTGCCTAACGGAGGGGTACCTGATGCCAGGGATCTTCTGCGCGCTGGCTGCGGCGCCAAGCGCACGACTGGCGGTGTAATCGTTCGGAGCAAAAATGGGATCGACCAACGGTAATTGACAGAGGTCTAGAAGTTCAGCCTCAGAGAACTCGCAAACCAGTTCACGGAATACGAAGCGGTCAAAGTCTAGATCAGGCACGTTGTGCCAGTAGACCTGCTGGTGATGGCGAACCTCGGCGATGGCCGTATCCAGGCAGTCAGCCAGGTACAGCACTCCGAAGCTCCCGTCGCTGAATCGCGAACCGCTGGTATTGAGGTGGGTGAACGGGGCAACCGCGTAGGAGCAGCCCGCTATGCCGAAAGGAATGTCTTCTCGGTCGATGAGTCCGAGATCGCCTGTCTCAGCCTGCAGCCGAGGGTTGGTGAGCGCCTGGAGCTGATGCAGCGCGTCGAACTCTTTCTCGTCGGCCACGTCATCGAACAGGCTGATCGGTGGAAACTTGGAGTTGACCAGTCGATGCGCTCGGCGAGTCTCTGCAGGCAGTCGGGGTATCTCTTCAAGTCTTACCACTGGGCGCCCCGCAGGCCGTCGATGCGCTTAAAGGTCTCGTACAGGCCCGGGAGGCCGGCCCGAGTCATCGATTCCAAGGGGGTGAGGCCGTTGAAACCAGGATTGTGGTTGGGCATGTTCACAAAGCCATAGACGTTGGCTGGGTTCTCGAACAACGTCCTCAGCGCAGCATGGATATTCAGCACCAGACTGACCCTCGTCAACTGGTCGGGGTCGATGTGCACCTGCCAGCCTTGGTCAGCACGTTTGGCGCGGTTGTAGGTGCTGCGAGAGATACGCAGGACCTCGGCCCCCTGATCCTGAGTGGCGCCCCACTTCTCCAAGATTTTCACCGCAGCGCGTAGCCCCGCAGTGTTGCGTGCTTTGTCGTTGGCAAGCTTTTCTACGGCTGTCATGGTCGCCCTCCTGATCTACAGACACAAATATATCCATAGCGTGTCCTTGGATCAAGATGCTACGGCTGTCAAAGTGGACGTCTGAGCCGTGTTTCTCCTCAGACCTGGTTGATTCACGACGAGCTTGGGAACGGATCGGCTGCCTGCCACTGCACCAACGGTTGACATTGCGACTAGGCTCGATGATGCCTTGCCGTTCACAACTACCCGGGGTAGTCTGAAATCACGCTTCGCAACAATGCATGGGAGATGGCCCATGAAGCTCACAGAACTCGTCACTACCGCCAAAGGCCGCAAGGCTACCGCGAAGCTCGCGTGGGACCTCGGCAAGATCACAGGCAGGGTTGCGGTAGCCGGAACAGCCGGACTGGCAGCGACATTTATTGGCAAAGCTGCGGTCGAGAACGTGTCGGGACACGACAAAGACCACGTTTGGAGTGGCCCACTGGACGTTGAAGATGGCTTTCACACCTTCGGCCCAGATGGTCCGGGCTACTATCAGGGCGGTTACAACTTGGATAATGAATAAGGGCCATACTGTACCAGCCCTTATTCAAGCTGTGTCAGAGAGCCGTAACCTCAACGGCCTTTAGTAGCAACTTTCTCAGCAGTGCTACTCGCTTTGTCTCCAGCGCCTTTCGCACCAGCGGTTCCAGTGGTTAGTGACTTACCAACTCCCTCACCAACTTTCATCCCCGCCCAGCCAAGCGCTGCAACCCAGATCCCCGGCAAGATCAAGAACGTCGCCCACTCGACGAAGATCAGGACCAGCTTGTCATAGCCGTTCTGCGCTGCTGCGACGAACGACATCTTGGCGGCATCCGAGCTGTAGAGCAGGTTGATCAGATTCGCGTTGATCCAGCGTGCCAGCTCCCACCAGAAGGTCAGAAACCAGAGCGCGAACAGCCCGAAACTCGCTGTGCCAGCCACCTTGAACGAGTAGCACGAGATCGTCATCACGAAAGGCAGACAGACCACCACGGCCATGATCAGGATGCACTGCACCATCGGCAGTGCGCGCTTGAGCATGTCCATGCCGGCCTTGCCCAGCACTGCGCCCATAGCGCCGCCCACACCACCGGCGACCATGGATAGGCCGTCCTCGATGCTCGTCCCATCCAGGTTGCCATAGCCGGTGACGGCGATGTCCTGGTTACCGTTCGCGGATCCCGATCGGTTGCTGATGAGCCGCCTGATGACTTCCCCCTCGGCATCGGTCGACGAGAAGATCGAGCGGACGCCGTCCCAGATGCCCGGGTCGACCTGGTCGTGCAGGCGCGCGTAAAGACCGCTTTCACTGTATTCCCACCACTGCCGGCAGCTGGGATACCCGGGACGGCCGGGACCGGTACCAGGACGCGCCTGGTCGCGACTGGCATCGTAGGGGAACCCCGCGATCGGCCGGCCGGCGTAGAACGAATCGTAGTAGCCCGGTGTGTCCAGAAAGAACTCGCTGCCGAGCCAGTCGACGTCCTGCCCCTCGAGCGCTTCGATCGTGCCGCCCTGCTGAAACAACAGGTTACGGGCCGCACCATAGCACTGCTGCTGGAACTCCCCCAGTTCCCGCTTGAGTCCAGGATCAGTGATCTCCTGCGCATCGATCTCGGAGGTAATGGCCTGCAGATCCGGACTACAGGGAATGCTCGAGACGGCGACGTTGGTCACGCCCTTCGAGACGGCATGCACGAGCGCCCACCAGAGAGGGATCTCGGCGGACTGGCCGTCGATCGAGTTGAGAGTATTGCTCCCCCACTGCCCCTGGCCGATGACGGCGACACTGCAAGACTGGCCGCTGCCATTGGTCCGCTCGACGGCGTTCACCGGGTTGAACGACAGGCTCATCATCGGTACGCAGGTGAAGGCATAGCAGATGACCATGGCGTAGAGCCGGGTCTCGATTCGTGCAATCAGCAGCACGCCTTTGTTGCCTTCGTCCTCCCCCTCCTGACGCACCTTGAACCACTCTGATGCGATCAGGGCAACGAACGGCACCAGGGCCAGACCAGTCTGCATTAGCGATGACCACAGGGCGTTGTTCACGACCCAGCCGATCATCAGCATGACCATCTCGAAGTAGTCGCTGACGTTCAGCTCCGCGTTCATGACCCACCTCCCAGCCAGTCGAGCAGGTTGAATAGCTCGATACCGGCCATCACGGCCAGCGTCAGGATTTCGAGGCGCTTGAGCTGCTCGCGCGCCGCATCGCCCCCATCTTGATCTTCGGCGAGACGAGCCAGGACACGCGGCTTCCAAAGTTTCAGCCAGGCCAGGATGAGCGCCGCGTAGCATGCCCAGCGCCACAGGAACAGCCATGGCAGCGCGGCCTGCTTGGCTGCGGCGAAAGCTTCACGACTGCCCATCAGCTGAATGGCCAGCGACACGACCACGCCGCTGAGCAGGAATACGCCGATCAGGGCGACCACGAAAGCCACGGGGGATGGCCACCGACGAGGATCGATCAGTCTTCTCGGGCGCATCACTCACCTCCCTGTAGCGGTCGGCCGCGCTCGTCGAGCACCGGTGCGGGAAGCGTGGTCTCGTCCGGGCTGGATCCTATGGATCGATTGGCCGCGCGACGAAGTGCCTGCATGGCCGCGTTGCTCGACAGCGATTTGCGGATCTCCATCTCGCTCTGCAGCAGTTCGATATCGCGGTTGAAGGCATCGACCTTGCGGTCCAGCGCGGTCATGCCCTCGGGATTGCCTTCGATCCCGGGATCGCTGGATCCCGCAATCAGCGCGCGTCGCGCCCACATGGCCTTGGTCAGGGTACGAGCTAGTGCCATCTCGCTGGCCAGGCGCTGGGTGAGCAGCGCCCCCTGGGGATCGCTACGCATGGCCTCGATCACGCCGCGCGAGACAGCCAGGCCATTGCCAGCGGAGACGTCGTTGAGCTTCGACTGGGTGATCTCGCCACCATTGAGCATGCCGACCAGCGTCTCGTGAATATCGCGCTGCTCGTCCTCGAGTTCGCGGATCAGCCCGGTACCAGCAATGGTTTCCGATTTCTCGCAGCCGTCGCAGGAACGCAGCTCGGTATCGCCGACGATTTTCTTGGTCCACTCGGCGGCATCGGAGGGCGATCCCCAAACGGTACACATGCCACCCTGACAGTCGTTACCGCTACCGCCTGAACCGCCATTACCACCGGCGATACCGCCACCGCCGACCCAATCCCCGCTCGAGGTCGCGATCGATCCCCAACCATCGCCCCCACCGGAAACCGACTCGTCAGTCATCGGATCGGTACGGCCATACAGGAGGTTGTAGCCCGCCTTGGCGGTATCCTCAACGACCCGCATGGGCGGCTGTCCGCTCCCCCCTCGCTTTTGCCCACCCACCCAGGTCCGGCCGGCGTTGCCGGCCTGCGCCTCGGCTGCCTCCTGGGCTGCGACGGCATCGGTGTTGCCGGCCGCGATGTCCTGCCAGTTCTCGGCCATCGCAGCTTGCTGCATCTGGCCACCGACCGTGGCATCGGCCAGTTGCTCGGACATGCGCTGGCAGGAGAGCTTTGACTTGTCGAAGTCGAGCCGACCTTGCATGACACCATTGGTGATCAAGTCGTAAAGCGCGGGGTTGGAGCGCTGGATGATCATCGCAGGCAGGCTGGCCACCGCGCCGGTGGCATTGGAAACCACGCTCCCCATTATGTTCTGGAAGCCGTTGGTGACACCGTTGAGCTGATTGCTCACCGTCGATCCCACGTCGAAGTTGCCGCAGGTGGCATTGACGTCCCAGCTGACGCCGAGTCCCTGCGCTCTGGGACCATGGCCCAGCCCCGCCGAGGCCCCAAAGGGGGCGGCACCACCGATGTCGTAATAGAGGCTGTCCGCGGACTGCGCCTGAGCCAGCAGTGGTGTTGCGAGAGCCACCGAGAGGGTCAGCGGAAGTAGGGTTCGTTTCATGGCTTACTCTCCGGTGAAGTACAGCAGTTCCTGGCACCGCTTCTTGCAGCAGCGATAGGGCCGCCACAGCGCCCAGGCGTAGTCGCCCGGATCCTGAAGCTGATCGTTCTCGCCTCCATCGGGGAAGGTGGAGCAGGACATACGCATGTTGGGGGCCAGTTCCTGCCACTCATGGGTCTCGGCATCGCCTTCCAGGACCGGACCCGGCCCCCAGATGCCGCTATTCGGCGAGTTACGGGCGATCAGTGGCTGATAGACGTGAGGCTGACCGCTGCGCGTCACCACATCGGCAGCACGCTGCGCCGCCGATGCGGCGACCTTGTAATCATGGGTCTGGGAAACGAAGCCGCTGCGCGGATAGATCGGGCTCCAGAGATCGCCCACGCTGCCCATCTCCCTCATGCCCGGTGTTAGCGCCTCGGGGTAGGCCATCTCCGGCACGCCCGAACGCCAGGCCAACGCATCGAGCGTGGAGATGAAGTACGGCATCAGCGGTTGCGAGTTGCTTTCACAGAACCAGCCGAAGCCGCTGGCGAACTGATAGAACAGCTCCGAGGGATGACCGATCGCATCGACGTTCTTGAAGTGCGTATTCGAGTGCTGCTGCGCGACCGACTCCCGGGCGGATCCACCGCCCAGGGCGTCGCCCGTCGGTGGCGACAGCATCGCGATCTCGGTCCAGGGATTGTCGCCGGTGTTCTCGTAGGCACTCACAACCAGCTCGGGGATGTAGTGTTTCACGCGGACCGAGGTGCGAACCGTACACCCCCAAGCAGTGCAGTAGAGCCAGGCACACACGCCGACAACCTGGTAGTCGAGGCATTGCGGGCTCATCGACGATTGCAGGATCTCCGGCGTGGTAATCGCTTGCGCTCGAGGGGCGCTCGTCATGCTGGCCAGCCCGATGAGCAGCGCAAAGGCAACGACGACAGGCAATGTGGTGAGAGAACGCATCATGGTTGGCCTCCCCTCGCCTGCTCGATCTCCTCGAGCGCGCGTCCGACGTCCGGCTCGCCGTAAACCACGTACTGGCTGTCGACGACAACCGCCGGCACTTTCTCGATGCCCAGCATCCAGGCGCGCGCAAGGCCCTGATAGAGACGGCCATAGTCTTCAAGCGTCCGCTGCCACTCGGGGTCGCTCATGCGTGATTGCAGCGCCTGCTTCGCGCGTGACGGGTCAGCGGGAAGATCCTGCGAGATCCGGGCATCGAGTCGGGCCGGTGCATCCATCTCGACGACGGCGGCGGATGCCGGCGCGTTGACGACTGGCTCGCCGGCGGTCGTGAACACCTCGACGCCGGCAAAGGCAGCATGGCTCCAGACCAGAAGGCAAAGCGATGACACCACGGCAAGTGGCCGCAGCTGAGGAAAGGAGGACATAAATGGGCTCCCACGGCGGTATCAGCACACAGGTGTACCGGGTGGGAGGCTGGCAGGCAGTAGAGAATGTTAAGTCGATCGGATAGGGTTTTCAGCCCAGACTCCCTGTCTCAACAAAACCCAGTCTTAAATAGACGAGGAAACATCAATGGTAAAAAAATTCCTTGATCACTTTGATCACGAGGGCCTTACCAACTCGTTGCTCCCATTCTTGAGCAACTTTCTCACAACTTCGATTCTACTAGCACTGGCTCTAGTCGCAGTTACAAGGCCCTTTAATTTCATAGTAACCATTCCCGCTGCAGCGTTTCTATTTACAATACTTTTTGCAATGATCTTGAATCATCTGCAATTTCTTAATAAAGTCATCCGAAATCCCACACCAGATTCCATCACACCTTTCCACAGCGCACGCGGGCCTAGATCGCCAAGATGGGTTGTTGAATTCTTCAAAGCTCTTTCGAAAGAAAAAAGATACATTCTATTAGGAGCGCTGATCTTTTTCCTATCCCAGACGGTAATGCTTGTAAACCTTTCAATGACAGTAATAAATCTAAAAACATTGCTGTAATTCTTTCAGGTGCCATGCATCAGTGTATTGATTCTTTGACACCCTGAAGAAGTCGCTTCGCGGGCACGTAGCCCTCGCCCATCTCGCCATCGGGGAGGACAATGGAAGGCGTGCCTTGGACCCCAAATTGCTGTCCCAGCGCAAAGCCATCCTCGACGGCAGACCGGCAGCTGTCGACGGGCGTGACCTGTAGCGGATCGCCACGGAAGGCCCTTGTCATTGCCTCATTCGGCGACTGGGAGCACAGCACTTGGGCGAGGTGGTTGGCCGCCAGTGAGTGAGTACCGGCGCGTGGGAACGGGATATAACGCACGGCAATACCGGCTTGTGTCAGCTGATCGATCTCCTGATGCAGCTTCTGGCAGTAGGGACAGGTCGTATCGGTGAAAACGGTGATGCGTCCGATCTCCTCGCCCTGGGCGGGATATTCCACCGTGCCTCCTTCCGGAATAACACTCAGCTGGTCCAGCCGATCCTGACGGTCGTGCTGCTCGGTGACGTTGATGAGTCCGTCGGGGCCGTTGTCGTAAAGACTCCCCACGACCATGTGACGACCCTTAGCGTCGCTGTAGAAAGTGTCACCGTTTCGCAGCCGCACCTCGTAGATCGGTCCCTGCAGAGCGACCCGCCGGACGGAGTCCGTCGTCACGGGCTGGCCATTGATTGTCAGGTCTTGCAGCGCAGCGGGAGGTGTCGTGTCCGGCACATCAGGAACCGGAATACCGGTGGCTTGCGCCGATACCGGCATCATTAGGGTCAGACCAACAGCGCAAAGCAGGTTGGGAGCTTTCATCGCAGCGCCTCCAGGCATTCATGGACGGTGTCTCCGCCGTAGGTATCGATGGTCCAGCAATCCCCCAGGGTGATCGCCGGCAGTTCGAGTGACTCGTGGATATCCAGGTAGCGACAGCCATCCCGCAATGCTTCGCTGACGTGGGCGCGCCGGCTCGGCGAAAACCCCTGCCGCTTGAGACGAGAGAACCGATTGCGCCCGATCTCGGGCGTGGCGTGTCCCTCAGTGGCGAATTCGCTCTGCGCCCACCAGTTGGCGACGTCCATCGACCAGGTGTTTCCACTCCCCTGCTCGAACACTAGGTCGAGCCGGTGCGTGATCTGGAAGTGACCGGGCGGCAACGCCGAGACGTCCACGGTCCAGTGGAAGGTGACTTCGCCAGCCTGCTGCCCCTCTGGCAGCGAGACGAAGTGACCCAGGTGGCAGTCGTCGGAGCCCCCCACGAAATAAAGTCGATTGGGGTACGGCTGACGAAGGGTCCAGCCCGACGCAGGGATGACGGGAGTGTCGAGCCAGCTCGCCGATACCGACAGGGTGATGTCCTCGAGCGCGACACCATCGAAGGGATCGACCTGCAGGACCGGGAGTAGATGCAGCGTGCGCGCTCTCGCGTCGAGCTTCATCGTGCTCACCGCGTCGTCGATCTGGAGTTGTGGCATGTAACCGATCCTTCTTTCGGGGTCGTGAGGTAAGGCATCAGGCGCTCCTGAATCTCCCGCGCGTCATAGCGACCGCTGGCCGGGAAACGCAACAGCGGCACGCCCGCCGACGCGAAGGCGTCGTCAACGAAACGGTCACGTCGCTTACGATCACGACGGCGATGACTGCGATCATCGAGTTCGATCGCAGCGAGAATCCGCCCACCGCGAGGCTCGCATAGCACGAGATCGACATGCTTGGCGCTGATCAGGCGGAAGTAGCGCCACCACCGCTGATCGCGGCGATGGCGTTTGCGAAAGCGCACCTGCAGCACGTCGGCGATCCGGACTTTGCAAGCAATCAACGCTGTCGATCCGGCGGCCCGCTGGACGGCGGCATAGAACCCCTGCTCGGTTGGGGTGTTGAGCCGCTCCTGCGGGATGTAGGGATAACGACGTCCGCCGGATACCAGCCGTTTGAGCTGCCATAGCGTGAAGACGACGATCACCAGCGCCGCCGTGATGAGGACCAACATCTCAGCCATGCGTGGACTCTCCCGAAGCCGCCATCTCCAGCCCACGAAGCCGATCCAATTTCTCGGCAACCTTGATGGCCGCATCGAGTTCGGTGCAGCCGTGCTCGCGCATGATCGCGGCCCGTTCCGCTTTCTCCTCCGGCTCAGTGCCGGCGAGAGACAGATAGAGACTGGGCGGCACGACACGAAATAGCGACTGAAGCCGGCCGCCCAGCACCACGCCTTCGGTGTACTTGCCCGATGCCTTGGTCGCGGACTCGATCAGTAGACGTTGATCGTCGGTCAGGGTCTTGAATCGGCTGACCTCGGCGATCTCGTTGGGTGGCATGTTGAGCAGCAACCACCACTCCATCATGTTGAGCATCTTGGCTGAGACGTCGGGGAAGTCCCTGACGTTCTGGGTCGCCAGCCAGAGCCAGTGGTTGAGCTTGCGCCCCATCTTGGCCACGCCAACGAGAAACGGCGCGAGCAGGGGGTTCGCCGTCAACAGGTGGCACTCGTCGATGACCTGGATGATGGGACGGCCGCTGTACTGATCGCGCTCGGCCATGGTGGTGATCATGTTGGTGATCGACATCACCGACAGGGCCAGTTGTGCCTCGTAACCGGGGTTGGCGTAGTGCGCCAGGTCGATGATGGTGACGTCACACTCCGGCCAGGCTTCCCCGGGCTGGTTGAAGACCTGTCCGTCGAAGCCGTCGCAGAACATGCCGATCCCCTCGCCCATCATGTAGGCGCGGTTCCGGCGACCCTCGGGCAGCTTTTCGTCCCGAGAGAGCGTGTAGAACGCCTGGCGAACGTCCTCGGAGAGGCACTGACGTCCCTCCTCGAAGGACTTCTCAGCGGCGATCATCACGGCATCGCGCACCATGCGATTATCGGCTCGACGATAGTCGGCCTCCTCCTTGGGATCACCGCCGGTGATCATCAGGCGCGCCATCATCTCCATCTCGCCCAATAGGTCGCGTTCGACGTCCTCCTCGTCGGACTCATCCGTGCCGATCGCCTCGAGCAGATCCTCCGGTGTCGCGGCTGGGTCGTCTGGAGACTCGCCATAGTCCTGGCGATCGCGCACCACGCGGCGCTCGCGCATTTCGGGATCGAGCAGGCGATGAGCGTCGGCGAAGGGGGGGAGCTTGGCATTCGCCCCCGGGGCGAGCTTGACCTTGTTGACCGACAGCCCCATCCGCTCGAAATAGTCGGCCAGCAGGCCGAAGCTGTTGCCCTTCTCGATGATGAACAGACGTGGCCGGCGCATCGCCACCACCTGTCCCAGCATCGAGTTGAGGGTTGCCGACTTGCCGGCGCCGGTCGGGCCGAACACGAACATGTGAGCGTTCTGTTTGCGGTCGAGCTTGTCGAGCGGATCGAACGTCAGTGACTCACCCCCGCGATTGAAGAAGCTAATGCCGGGATGCCCAGTGCCCCTGGCACGCCCGTAGAGCGGCGCCAGGTTGGCCAGGTGCTGGACGAAGTTGAATCGGGTGTACCAGCGGTTGTTGCGGTCGATCTCGGGATCGAAGTTCATCGGCAGCCAGCGCAGATAGGTATTGAGCGCGGCGACCTCGTTTTCGGGCTCAACGGGTTTGAGGTCGGCGGTGCTGAGCTGGGTGGTCAAATCCATGACGCGCCGATCCAGATCGGCCTCGTCGCGGCCGCTGACGAAGAACGCCAGCGCTGACTGGTACATCTTGTGATCCTTGCCAAGATACTTACGCGCCTGCTCACAGTCATCACGCACGTTCACCGCCAGTACGCTATCGCCGACCGCCTTCTTGGCCAGCTGATCGATATGACCCTCGAGCGGCTCCTGGGGGATGGCCACGATCGTCATGCACGCCTCGACGCCCAGCGGCAGTACGTCGAACGTGGCGTTTCGGATCGAGGTCTGGCCGCGCGAAATCTCGGCGGTCAGGTGGCCGACCTTGGGCACCTTGCGCAACTCCTCGACCGGGATGACGCGCTGCGGCTCACCGTCGAAATACCAGAGCCCGGATTCCGCATTCGCCCGAGGGGAGCTTGCCAGCATTCCCTCGGCCAGGTCGTAGGACCAGAGCTGGACGTCGGGATCGTCACCCGGATAGTCGAACACGTCGTAGAAACGTTGGGGGTCGTCCGGGGAGAAAGCCGGGCGCGGGTTGAAGCGCGGCATCATCCACCGGTGGAAATCACGACCGTCATAGCGTCGCACCGGCAGTCCGGCGCTGGCCAGCTTCGACTCCAGCTTGCCGTAGACGTGGTTGAGCAGTGCCTCCGGCGAGAGTCGCGATCGCTGCTCACCGAGTTTTGCCTTGTTCTTCCGGCTGGCCCAGCGATACAGCACCAGCCGCGTGCGCCGGGTCTGACCCCGCCAGGCGGTCTGGGTGATGATGTCATCCTCGAACAGGCCGTCAGGACGAGAGATGGCTTTGAAATGCGACTCCATGCTCGCAAGCCATGCCTTCGTGTACTGGGTATCCCTAAGATCCTCCGGGATTGAGCCACGGATGCGCTGCAGGTCTTCTCGAGGATCGGTGTCGTCCTTGGTGTAGAGCTGCACCACCCACTGATTGGCATCCAGCTCCGGCAGACTGTCCTGCAGTGCCGCTTCGACCTGATCGCGCACCGCTTCCAGCGCCTCGAGTGAGCGCCCTTCCGAAGGCGCTGGCGTGACCTCGGCGACGATTCCCAGCGACACCCCGTCCTCGAGCAGGAAACAGCCCGATTCGGGCAGATACTCCGACCAGGGCAGTCGACTGGCGAAGGATGGCGCGCGCTCATACTGACGTCGAATGTCGCCGAGGCTGGGCATTTTGCCGCGAGGCAACGGCATGGGCCGACCGGTTTCATCAGTCAGTAGCCCCTGCTCGTTGAGCGCTTCCTGCCGCCCCTCACGCGCCTCCGCCCCATCCTGATTCTCTATCACAGCGTCCTGCTTCCCCTTGGAAGCAAACAGCCGATTCATGAAGGCGTCGAATGCTGACATCAGCGCGTTCTCCCCGGCGGCCGCGCGCCCTCTCCCGGCATCGCATACTGCGGCTTCTGATACAGCGGAAAGACCGTCGAATAGCCCGGTACCGGCACGCTCTGATCGCCGGCCAGGTGCGGATAGATGTAGATCACGAGATCCGGATTGGGCAGACGCGAGAACTGGCTATGGATCTCGTTGGCCGCCTCTCGGGTGTAGCGCGTGCGCTCATCCACCATATCGCCCGCCGTGATCGGACGGCGCAGCGATCCCCGGGCCGCCTCGATCGCCTGCTGGCCGGTACTGTCAGTTGATGCCGAACCACTCTGTTCGCTGGATCCTTGCTCCCACAGCTCTTGCATCGTCACGCCATTGGTCGGCATCAACTCATCCTTGGAGGTCGCACAGCCTGAGAGCAGACCGAGACCGATCAGGGCCAGGGTAGCGATCGCAGTACGCGACATCGCGCGATACTCAGTCGAGCCCGACTGTGGTTGCGGTTGACGTGTCATAGCGCACCTTCCTCCCTTCGGTCTCGTAATCGATCGGCAGCTGCTTGTTGATGTGGATGGACACGTTTTGACCCGGCGGTACGTAGACCGCCGCGAAGGCCTCGCCATAGAGCTTGTTGACCCATTCGCTCATGTCGTTGACGCCCTGACTCAGGATCTGACCCACGGCCTGGTTGCCGCTCATGGCCTGTGAGATCGAGCCGTCGCTACCCAGCGACGTGATCGACGTCGAGTCATCATCGGAGAGCATCGTCGCCGCGCCGGCGCCGGCGGCCGTCAACAGGCCCTGGGTGCCGAGATACTGCTGCGCATTGCTGCGCCGCATGCCACCGATGCAGGGCAGGCCCGCCTGGTCGCTGATCCAGCCGATGGCATTGCCACCGCCAATGGACTGGTTCTGGTTGTTGCTGCCGTTACCGTCGCCACCGTTCTGGTTGACGTCATCCGGTGTCGGCACGGTGCGGATCGTGCCGTCCTCGAAGACAAAGGTGAGGCTGGTGATGTTCCCGCGCACGCAGGAGAGGGTCCAGTCGCCGGTCGCCGTACCGCTGGCGACGGCAGCCTTCACTTCCGGCAGCTCGATGCCGTTGGCTGTCAGGTTGTCCTTGCCGATCATCACCTTGAAGGGATACGGATCGTTGACGGTGCCATCGACCGGCACCCGACCAAGCAGCGCCGTCATGGCGAGCGAGCCCATCAGGGTCGAGTTCTCCGGAATCGTATAGACCGGCTCCACGGTCGAGGCGTCGGGCTCGCCGGTTACCCGCGACTCCGCCGCACTCGATGCCCGAGAAGCCATATCCCCCGCCGTGTCAGCGGCGGCCTTGAACGAGGTCGGGAACGCAGGACCATCTTCGCGACCGCTACGACTCGAGCCCCCTTCCTCCTGACGTTGATCCATCGGCTCGACCCAGGCGAGATTGCCGCCGCCCGAGTCGCTACCCGATGGATCCCCGCCGCCCTCGAGACCCAGGCCAATCGGCATGTCGTCATTACTGGACTGGCCATCATTACTGCTGCCGTTGTCGTCCGGAGGTACCAATCGATTGAGCCGGTTCTCGAAGCGGGACAGCAACGATTGCTCACTGCGCTCACGCGCCTGCTGTTGGCGCTCACGCTCCTGCTGAATCGCCTCATTCACCGATCGGTCGACGTTGGAAGCACGCTCGGCGAGACGATTGTTCTCCTTGACCAGGTTCTCCATTCGCTCTTGGTCACGTTGTCGCTGACGCTCCCAGGCATTCATCTTGCCCACCAGGGTGGCTACGGTGTCTTGTGACGAGTCACCACTGATACCGAGGGCATCCATCTCGTCCTGAGACAGCGTTCGGGTATCGTCCTGTGCAGCCTGCTGTTGATGTTGCCCCGCGTCATCACCGCCACTGCTACAGCTCTTGATGACGATGATGATCATCCCGAAAACCAGCACGGGCACCCCAACCTTGAGAAGTGCGTTGCCCTGCAGTTTCATGAGTCACCTCCCTGCGACAGCGGCAGTGCCTTTGCCAGGGACAGGCCATTGGTCACGATGAAGACGGTGGTGGTATCCGCCACACTGCCTCGACGACCCAGCAAGGGGTGCATGAAGGTGGCGCTGTAGAGGTCGCCCTGCAGCCAGCGCGGATCCAGCTCGAAGGTCCGCGCGGGATCTCGGTTGGTGAGTTTCACCGCTGTTACGGTCCAGCCATCGAGTTTCCATGCGGCCACCGGTGTCGCTGTGACCGGTAGGGAGGGCAACAGTGACGGCATGCTATCCGGCAGTTGCATCGCGACCCGGTTGAGGCCCCTCACAGGCTCGATCGTTCGCGTCGGCGCGTAGAGTGACTGGGCAGCGAAACGGGTCAACACGACCGGCACGGGCGTCCCAACCGCAGACGGTTCGTTGCGATCACGCTCGTCCCCCTCGTTATCGGGTGCAGCCTCAGCGCTACCCGTGGCAGCCCCGGCGTGGTCATCCGGGAAAACCACCTTGATGTCCTCGTCGCTCGCCCCGCTTTCCTTCGCGGTGAGATCGAACAGCACGACTTCATTGGTCTCGACGTCCTGAATCCGCACACGTTGGGTATCGAACGCCTGACCGGCCTTGAGGTAGATCGCCCCACCCGCGCTCTGGACACGCAGCGTGTCGGGATCGGCGATTTCACGCGGAAGACCCACACGCACGTTGCGATCGAGCACGATGACTCTCTCGGTACCGACCGGCAGGTCGACGTCGAGGGGCTTGCGGTCCCAGTGCAGAATCTCCACGGCATGGGCCTGGAGCGCCACACTCAACAGCGAGGCGCACAGGCCGCCTCTCAACAATGACGCCTTGAGGCGATTCATGACTCACCCTCCTGCTGTGGGATTTCCAGTCGCTGGGCCGGGCGGGCAAGGCAGTCGATCTGCATGCCCCACTTGTTGTTCTGCGGATCGCCCTCGGCACGTACGACTCTGATGGGAAAGCGCATGTAGACGTCGCGCACGGGCGTGCCGGCGTAGGTTTCCTTGACGGCGAGATCCAGGTTCACGATCCATTGATCCCGAGAGACGACTTCCACTGAGCCAGGTCCTGACTGCTCGTTACTGAAACCACGACCGGGAATTTCGAAGACGCTCCGCTCCCGTTGATCCAGCTCGTTGCGCTGCTTGCGATAGCGATAGTCTTCTTCGAGCTCGGCCTGGCAGGAGGGCGTCAAGAACGGTGAGTAGGCGTAGAGGTTGCGCTTGTAATCCGCCTCACCATTGGACGGCCAGCGGTTGATCTGCTGCCAGACGTAAGTGGTGAAGGCATAGACGGCGGAGGGGGGCTTTTCCCACCACTTCTGAGTCGAGCCCGTGCGCAAATCCGGTGGAATCGAGATGGTCAGATCCTTGGGGGCGCTGTACCAACCGAAGCCCAGCCCGGCGGAAAGCGAGACCAAAACGATGATGATGCCGCGCAGCGTGGTGATGTGGGCGTCACGTGCCCCCAGTGCGTTACGTAGGCGACTCATCGCAGTTCTCCTTGACTTCGGGGCTCACGCCCAAGGCGATAGGGGCTTGAGCGAGTGATGAGCGTTTCTCCGCCGAGGTTGATGCCGTAGACGGCGAATCGATACAGGATCTGGCGATAGAGCAGTGAAGGAGGACGGCCACGTCGTAGCCGACGCATGACGGTGCCGCCGACGACCAGGGCGAGTGCCATGACCGCCACGGCAACGGTAGGTGCCATGGCAGGCATCCCGAACACGAACGCCAGGACGATGCCCGGAAGCATGCCGCCGACGAAGCCCATCACCGCCATGATGCAGACTTCCCTTAACGTCATGCCCCGAAAAACCACCGGGGCGTCGTTAATCCGTTTCGGCAGGAAATCGATGCTTGCCATGACACACCCTCACTGAGCCAGGATCGGTGCGGCTTCAGTGCTCAGCCAGATGATGACCAGGATCAGCACGACGCCGATGAAGGCGGTCACGCCGAATTTGGTCCACTCACCGCGCTGTCGCCCTTCGTTGAACGACGCCAAACAGCCGATGCCGACCCAGATGAAAGCGGCGGTGCACAACAGTAGACCTCCGAGAACGAAGCCGTCGTACATATAGCCCTGGGCGGTGGAGCGAATCCCGCCACTGCCCTGCGTCGGCTCCTCGAGCGCAGGGAGATCGGCCAGTGCGAGACCCGGCACCGCCGTGCTGGCCAACACGGCGAGTTTCTGGCAGTTGCGGTTGAATCCACCGCAGAGACGTTGAAACAGTGATTGCAGTGACATGATGGCTTCCTCTTGAGATGATTGATTGCCCGTTACGACCTACCCACATGGGCTCTTCCTATCCCCCTTGGGGGATCTTCGAGTCGCTCCTGTCAGGACAGGAACAACCAGAAAAACAGCAGCACCAGAACCAGCGATTTGAGGGCCACGGCGGACAAGATGTCGCCGTCGACACGGCCCCGGACCCACCCCCGATACGCCGACATCAAAATCCAGATAACGAGCAACATCGCGGCGCTGCAGCCCACGCCAGCGATAAGCCAGGAAAGCTCTTGCCCGCCCAAGCCAGCTCCCGCCTCGAACGCCTCCACTACTGCCCCCGATCATCGAGGTAGTCGCCGTCGAGCGGCCTGAGCTGCCGAGGCAATAGACGATCGGGCGCGAGGTAATCATCGATACCACCGGTGATGGACTGCAGGTCACTACGTAGACGTGGGATGTCGAAGTAGATCCGCGTGGATTCGGGATCCGCGTTCTGCTGCCTTGCATCGATGCGGTCGACCACGACTTTGATCTGCTCGATTTGGGTCTGGATCAGTGCCAGGTCCCGGCGCTGGATCTCATCGATGTCACCCGCTTGCGCAGGACACACGAAGCTGTAGCTGCTGGCGAACAGGAGGCTCGTGAACAGCGTGGGAAAGGAAAAGCGTTGGCGCACCGTCATGGTTGAGTCCCGTCGTGAGTGGTGACGACATGGGTTCATGGTCGAGGCAACTCACTCGGGGATCAGCTCAAAACGTTAAGCGAAACAGCGGGGTATTCTTGAAGGCGCAAGAGGCGCCCGATCCACCCAGGTGGCGTCGGGCGATGAACGAGGGTTATTGGTTCAGAGGTACTTTTTGAAGCTCGAGGTCGCGATGGCAATCATCAGCCCAAACAGCAGGGCGCCGGGGAGCAAAAACAGGTTTGGGTGGATCGAAAACGGTAGCGACAGGTAGATCAACCAGCCGGTCAGGAATATCGGTGTCACCATGCGCTTGGCGTGGTGATAGATGAACGCCGACTCGCGCCCTGCCCCGAAGCGCCGCAGATCGCGACTCACCAGCCCATCGATGAAGCCCACCAACGCGGCCATGATGAACAACGGCGATGTCAGAATCAGAATGACGCAGCGCGTGAGGGTCATCAGAGTCACGAACATGGCCGCCTGCAGGTAAGTTTTCAGCGTCCCCGCCCAACCCACGGCATCGGCTCCCTGCTCAACCCAGCCTGCGATGCCGGATTTCACGAATAACCATTCATAGCAGGTGTCTACGATCATCGTGGCGAACTCGACCGGGGACGACACCAGCAGCGACTGGGAGAACTGGCTATCCAGATAGCCCATCTCGGCGAGCATAGTCTGGTGTGCGTGGTCGGAGCCTGACTGACCGAACCAGTCGAAATAGATACCGACCCACTCGATCAGCACGCTGCAGATGATCGAGATCAACACGATCCATATCAGCGTGAACGGTAGCTTCAGTAGTGTGCCGACCAGACCACTACGCTTTTTCTCGGCGCGCTGAGCCGGTGCCTCATCCCTCGCCATGACTCACCTCCCCGGCTCCGCCATCCACCACGGTGGCATCACGCTCGAGCGGCTCATGCAGACTCGGCGGATTGCTGAAATCCATATGGATCGGCGGCGGCATGACGCCCGTCCACCACTGATCGCCCGTGGCGTATTTCGCCCGCATGCGACCCGCGATGTCGGCCACGTCCTTCGGCACGTCCTCGGTCTTGTCCGGCAACGGTAGCGGCATGCGTATCTTCCAGAGCTGGCCGCCCTCGAGCAGCGCGAAGGCCTGCCCCTTGGGCAGATTGATGACATCGTTGGGCGTCAGCATCTCCACGGACTCGGTGCCGATGCGGTCACCTGCCGAAGAGCTGAAGTCCTGGTCGCTGTTCACGTCGGCGTTGTCGCTGGCCATCGACACCATCAGCCGGGTCGAGACGTTCACCTTGGCCAACTGATCGGTCAGCAATCGCGCGGTGCGCTCCTCGCGCACCCTCAACATGATCAGGTTGTTGAAGTTGCCCACCACCTGGCCGGCCTTCGCCGTGGAGCCGATCCGCGCCTCGATGTCCGAGAGTGTCTGGGTGTAGGCCGTCACCTGGATGCCGGCACCACCGCCCTTGTTGATCAGCGGGATAAACTCGTCGCCCATCAGTTCGTTGAATTCGTCGCAGTGCAGGTTGATCGGCAGTTTCTGGCTGCCCCCCTCCCCGGGAAGACCATCCTCGGACCCGAACTTGTAGATGTGACCGGCGACCGACACGATGTCGGCGAACATCGAATTACCCACCGCCTGGGCGACCTCAAAATCGCTCAGCGCGTCGAGGCCGACATAGACCACCCCCTTCTTGCGAATGATTTGCTGCCAATCGATGATCGGGCGCTCGTCCTCGATGTCGTCGTAGTCCGGGCTCAGAAGCTCGGCGATCTTGCCGCTGGTCAGTTTCTCGAGAAGAGGCAGAAGCGACGCCACGATCTTGTCGAAGTAGGTCTTGTCGTAACGCACGGCGGAGAGCAATCCATCGAGCACGGGATCGCTCAGCGATTCGATGACGTCGGGCTGTTGCAGGTACTGAACGATCGCTACCACACGCTTGTGGCGTCCCTGCAGGTTACGCGGCGTGTTCTTGTCGTTGGTCTTCCCCTCGATGTCGGTGATCTGTTGGTTCGAACCTGGAAGCTGCTGCTCCAGCATCTGCTGAACGTACTGCATCAAGAGCGCATCGATGTTCACCACATCAGCCAGGATCTGGCCGTAGCTCGGCCGCTCACCGAGGGCGTGCCGGGCGCGTGCCACGATGTTGACGAAACGCCAGGCGAACTGGCGAAACGCGGCAGAGTTGCCCTCGCCGGAGAGCTGTCCGGTCACGCGGGTTGAAACCTCGGATAGCCGCGAAAAGCGCCCCACGGCGTTGTAGCGGCACGAGACGTCCGGCCAGCCCAGATGGAAGATGTAAAACTCGTCACCCCGTCCAGCCTTCTGAGCCTCGGCGTACATGCGCATCATCAGATCCGCATCCCCCTTGGGGTCGAAGCAGATCGTGATGTCGCCACGCCGGATGTCCTGGGTGATCAGGATCTCGGCCAGACGTGTCTTGCCCACGCGAGTCGTTCCCTCGACCAGTGTGTGACCCACCCGCTCACCCAGCGGCATCCAGACGTCGTGCTCTCGCCACTCGACGGCATGCAGCGCCGGACGCCCGCCTACTGGCGGTAGCGGCCTCACCGGATTGAGCATCGAATCCCAGCGCAACAGCGCGGCGATATGTCGGCCAACCGCCCCACCCTCCATCGACTGCTCGAGACGACGGGCGCGCTGATACCACGGACTCGGCTGGACATAGCCCTTGGCGGCGGGCTGAGCCGCTTCGTGCAGGCGCTGGGTGTGCTGGGCATCCCATTTGAAGCCCTTGCCCAGCCACAAGCTCCGCCGGCTCAATGGCACCTTGCGCGCCGGCAACGCGAAGCGCGGCAGACGGCGCATGTTACGGCGATAGCGCAGCACCACCCATGCCTGGCGAAAGCGCCAGGCGCCGAACGCCGAAAAGCCCGCTGCCGTGGTGATACCAACACTGGGCGCCAGTGCCAGCGACCAGGGTGCCCAAAGACACAGGACAACGCAGCCGGCGCAGATCCAGACGGTGTATAGCTCGACTGCGGGTCGCAGGAGGGATTCGAGAGGATGGTTGCTGCTCATTGCTCAATACCCCGCTGACTGATCAACGCGGGGTAGTGTCGAAGGCCTAGTCGTTCGGCCAGTCCGTCGCCTGAGACGGGACGAAGTTCGAGCCCCCGGGTTGCGTTGCGAAGTGCCTGCAGGGACGACTCATCGGCTGCCTGCACGACCAGCCCCACCGCATTCATCTCGCGCAGGATGTCGCCACGCTGGACGAGCCACTGCCGGGACAGATCGTCATCGCCAATCAGGAAGATCGGCGTAAATCCGCCGGGAAGATCCAGCTGACGCGGCGTGACGGTGCCGGGCGTCAACTGCTCGCTCTCGAGCGGCAGCATGTCCTGTTCTCCAAAGGGCCGGGCAGGACGCGCCTCGCCACCCAGCTGCGGAGAGTAGCCTTCCTCCTCATCAACGCCCGCCCCTTTGATGGCCACGTAGTAAGGTCGAGCCAGCTCGCCGCCGTGATCGGCGACCACCGTCAGCTGAGGCAGCCCCGGTGGGCGTTCGATGGAAGTCTGAGCAAGTGCAGATGCCGACAGCAGCGCCATCGAACCTACCAATATCAGGCTGAGGCAACGTGATCGTTTCATCGGATCTCCTATCGAGTTGCGACATCGGCCATCCAGGGCCGCTGCTCAGGCGTTACCCAGGTGACGTCGGTATCAGGAGTGCGTGGGCCAGGGGTCACCCAGGTCAGCGCCTCATCCGCCGCGGAAGGGCTGCCACTCTCCACTGACGCTAGCGCAGGTCGATGTGGTCGCTTCGAAGCGGATGTCTGGCGTGCTGCCATCCGCGCCGGCGAGCCCATCTCAAGAGTGGGGGATGTGCCGAGCCGAGCCAGCTCCTGACTGACCACGGCTCGGTAACGCTCGGCAGGGCGACCGCCTGCCGGACGGTGATAGCGCCCGGCTGCGATCAACCAATCGCCAGCGTCATCGAAGTGGCGACGAATCAGCGCCGCCGCCTCATCCAGATTGGCGTAGGGATCGAGCCCCTCGCAGGGATCCGAGAAGCGCTGACCAGCGCCGAATAACTGCGGCTGCCAGCGCACGTTCAGCTGCGCGATCCCCACGTCGACGATCTGCGTTGTCTTGAGCGCGTCAGTCAACGCCTGGCATGCGGAGGTTCGATCGCCGAAGCGCATCGATTCTCCAGCGACGTTCAACGTCCAGGGCCAGGGTCGACGCCCGGCGTCGAGACTGACAACAGACTCGGCGCTGGCCACTGCGTACAGTACCGCAGGCGGCACGCCATGGTCCTCGGCAGCGACCACGTAGGCTGACGGAATATCGGGTTGCCTGGCGTGCGCGATCCCGGCGACCAGCACCGCGCCCAACCCGATGGTGGCTGCTTTCAACGTCCGAGGAATCATCGATCAGCCCCTCGGCGCGACGCGCGGCAGCTCGCTGCTGTCGACGTTCAGCGAGCCGCCATGGTTGAGCGTGATCGTGCCAGCCCTAACCGAAGCCGAAGGAATACCCACCTCGGTCGCCCAGCTGCGAATGCGGTCATCGTTGCCGTTGGAATCCACGACCCAGATGTCCATGGCCGCACCGCTGCTCAACAGGCGCTTCACGGTCGCCTCGCACTGGTCACATCCTTCGGTGGCCACCACCACATTCAAACGCTGGCTGGATACCGACGGGTTGCTACCGAATACCGATTGGGTCGCGTCCTCGCCCCCTTTCGTGGTGAACGAGTTGACCGGCATGTCGTTGGGATAGAGCCGCTGCCAGGCGGCGTCGTAGGCGCGCTGGAATGCGAGTTCCGCTTCGACGCGGGCACGCTCGGTCTCGACGAGCTTCTCGGCGTACTTCTGGCGCTCGGCCTGGCTACGCGCTTCCAGGCCCAGCGCGGTCAGTGGATCCAGATTGGGGGACCAGGTGCCACGCGGCCCCTCCGTGATCGACTCGTAGCGTTGATACTCCTGCTGGTTCAGGCCCCAGGCTTCGGCAGCCCGCTGGCTGCTCTGCTCAACCTGGGTCTGGTCGATGCGTGTCGACTCGCTCTCCTGCCCCTCTTGTGCCCAGACCGGCAAGGCAGCGAACAGCAGGAGCGCGATGCCCAGGCGTCGGTCACGTATCATCGTCATGGGACTCTCCTCAAGGAACCGGAACGACCACGGTCTGGCCGTCGATGGTGAACGCTGCCGAATGGCCATCGATCGATGACAGATGCCAAGACCCGATGTTCTGCCCCTCGCCAACAAGACGCAGATCGCTCAAGCGACCCGCGTTGCCAGACGCCACCGCGAGATAGCTGCGCCCACCGCGCAACTCGACGCCCGACACCGAAAATGGCGGTGACGGCGGCTCGGGCGCGCGACGGGTCTGGCGTTGACGGCTGGGCTGACTTTGCTGGGCGGCAGTCTTTTGACTCGCGCGGAGCTTGCGCACCTCCTCGATTGACGCCTCGAGCGACTGCTCCTTCTCCTGCGTGGCACTGAATCGCACGTCCACGGAGCTGGACAGCTCATCGACCCGATCGGAAAGCGCCTGAACATGCTCGGGCAGCGCCTGCAGCGGAGATGTCTGGCGACGCGCCTCGAGATCGTCGAGGCGTGAGGCGATTTCGCCAAGGCGGTTGCTGTTACCCTCGGCCTGACTGCGACGCTCGTCCTGCCCGCTCTGCAGCTCCTCGATGCGCACGCGCAGCTGATCGATGACCTGCTGCTGGGACTGCAATCGAGATTCCAGCGTTGGCCCCTTCGGCTCGGAGCCGGCAAATAGAACGAAATAGATCACCCCCAGGACAGCGAGGACGCCGAGCCCCAGAAGCGTCAATCGCAGCGGGCTCCAACGCCGGCGGCTCTCTACGTAGGGGATGTAATCGGGCTCATCGTCGCTTCTCCCCTGACGCTGTGAGTCATCGGGATCCGGCTCTGCAGGCTCATCGTGATGAGAGAACGACGGTTCACGACGCAGGGTGCCTCCGGTATCCGAATCGACTGGCGCTTCCGATCGAGGATCCTGCTCCGGCTCACCGGGATCGACGGGCCTCTGGCGATCATCCGTCATGACCAGCCTCCTCGATCAGTCGCTGATCCCGTACCTGGTAGCAGATGGTTCGCGCAATGGGGTCGGCCTGGACTTCGAACGCACTACCGGCGAGAACCTGCAAGGCCTCGCGAAGCGGCATCGGCTCCAGACGGAAGTGCGCCGCCGGCAATGGTCGACTGTAGAGCAGCTGCTGCGGCTCGCCCTGTGGCGCACAGAGGCTGTAACCGGTGTGCTGCAGGGTGTAGCGCAAGCCATCCTCCACTGATGGGCTCATGGAGGCAGGGATCGAGACATTGACGGTCTGCTCGAGGAGGTTGCGCTCCTGCAACGTGGCGTTGGCCGTAACCAAGGCGTAGCGCCCGCCTCGCATCACCTCGACTCGTGACACATCGCGATCGCGGTAGACATCGGGTTCGACATCGTAGGCGGGCTGATCCAGACCGGTGGCCACGACGCGGGCATGAGGCCCTTCCTCGCTTCCCGCAAGGGCCATCTTCTCGGCGTCGGGATAGTAGGCTGCCAGGCGCTCACTCTCGCTTGGCTGCGGGGATGGTTGCTGATGCGCGCAACCGGCAAGCAGCGCAATCAAGAATACTAAGGGAACGAAACGGGTTTTGTGGAAGGGATACATCGAGTTTTGCCTCGCGCGGGGAACCTGAATGGTCGTGATCAGGTTCACCGTGCCGAAGGCCACTCGCACTCGCGACGGAAAATGTTAATTGCACCAGCAGGGCTTTTGCAGTCCCAAAAAAACGCCCCGAGGGGCGTTTGGAGTGAATCACTGGAAGTAGGTGGAAAACGACTTCACGATCTCATCGTTAAATGTCACGCTTAATCTCTCAGCACAATATCGCAATGCTCCCTGCTGGTCAGGCTGATCGGCGATCCACCTTGCTTCACCGTTATCGGTGTCGCGACGGAAGATCGACCAGCTGGCCGACTCAAAAGGATGCAGGCGATAGCCGATCTCGAGACAGTCATCTGGGCGAAGCTCGCTACAGACCACTACGTCGACAGCGTTGGGGCCGTAGCCAAGGATTCGCATCAACGGCATACCATGCCCACAAGCCGTCATACCAATGGTATCCAGCACCTGTCCGTGCCATCGGCTTCCGCTGGCGAAGCGTCGCCCAATAAAGGCTACTGCCTTGGCATCGGATCGAAAGGGTCCTTCAACACACGCCAGGACAGTGTAGGCACCATTCACAACATCCAGCGTCCAGCCCTCGTCCTGAGGCAGGAATATCGGCCAACCCGCATCGGCCAATGTCGTTGCCAGGTTGGCCGCTGTATCCGAATCCCAGTCCGATCTCGACAACTCGGCGCGAAAGCGCCGGATCAGAACGTCGCGATCATCCTGATGATCAACGACACCGTCCAGATTGAGCATCTCGCATAGCCTGTCGATGTTGACTGTAGTGGTTCACTAAAACCGGACACCCATTTAGGTGGTATCGTCACCACCAAATTACAGGTGATCCATGGCCAGACAACGTCGTTCATTCTCCACCGAGTTCAAACGGGAAGCCGCCGGGCTCGTACTTGATCAAGGCCACTCCGTAGCCCAAGCCGCTCGCGCCGTCGATGTCGGTGAAACGCCTTTGAGACGCTGGATTGATCAGTTACGCGCTGAGCGCGGTGGCGTCACGCCCAAGTCAAAAGCATTGACGCCCGAGCAGCAGCGAATCCAGGAACTCGAGAGCCGCATCAACCGGCTGGAACGGGAGAAAGCGATACTAAAAAAGGCTACCGCTCTCTTGATGTCGGACGATCTCGATCGTACGCGCTGATAGACCAGTTGAGTGAGCAGGAGCCTGTAGAAATGGTCTGTAGCGCCTTCGATATCGCGCGTTCGAGCTATTACGAACATCGCCATCAGCGGTCCCGGATCGATGTCGAGCGGCTGGCGTTGCGCGCGACAGTCGCTGAGCTGTTCAACCAAAGCCGGCGCTCCGCCGGCAGCCGGACGATCATGCTGCAGATGCGGGAAGCAGGACTCAACATGGGGCGTTTCAAGATTCG
>NZ_MSDP01000031.1:0-355 GCF_001937155.1 Salinicola sp. MH3R3-1
CGGGGTCCTGCGCGACGACTTCGATGTCGGTGCCGTCGGGCAGCGGCTCATCGGGCGTGAGCGTCCAGTTGCCGTCGTCGTCGGTGGTCGTCTCGCCGATCGGGTTCCCGTCACCATCGGTGATGATGACCGTGCTGCCGGGCTCGGCTTCACCGCTGACGGTTTCGCCATTCGAGGGATCGAGCGTGGGCGCATTCGGTGCGACGGCGTCGATGGTGCCTGTGGTCGGCTCGCTGGTATTGCCGGCGGGGTCCTGCGCGACGACTTCGATGTCGGTGCCGTCGGGCAGCGGCTCATCGGGCGTGAGCGTCCAGTTGCCGTCGTCGTCGGTGGTCGTCTCGCCGATCGGGTTCAC
>NZ_MSDP01000032.1:0-44645 GCF_001937155.1 Salinicola sp. MH3R3-1
GCGAAGGACAGCGGCAACCCGCAGGTCGATTACTTGGTCGCCTGGAAGCCGCCGGCTTCGGTGTTCGACGAACAGACGGCGCTCAAGGGCATCGTCAATCTGGGTGCCGGGGTGGATGCCCTATTACAGAACCCCTCGCTGCCCCGCGAGCTCCCCATCGTCAAGCTGCGCGACGCCGGTATGGGCGAGTTGATCGGCGACTATGCGCGCTACGGCGTGCTGCATTTCCAGCGCGACTTCGACCGCTACCGGCGTCAGCAGGCGACGAGCGAATGGCGCGAGGTGCCCGTGGTCGACAAGCCCGACTGGCCGATCGGCGTGCTGGGTCTCGGCGCCATCGGCACGCGGGTGGCGCAGATGCTCGCCGCCGATGGTTATCCGGTCCTCGGTTGGAGTCGCTCGCCCAAACAGATCGACGGACTCACCTGCCATCACGGCGACGACGGGCTCGACACGCTGCTGCGACAGGTCAAGACGCTGATCACCCTGCTGCCGGATACGCCGGCCACGCGCCACATCATCGACCGCGACAATCTGGCCAAGCTCCCTAATGGGGCCAGTCTGATCAACCCCGGTCGCGGCACGCTGATCGACGAGCCCGCCCTGCTCGACGCACTCGGCGATGGAGAGTCGGAAGGCCACCTGCGCGGCGCTCTGCTGGATGCGTTCCCGAATGAACCGTTGGCCGCAGACAGCCCGCTATGGCGCCATCCGCGCATCCTGATCACCCCGCACATGGCCGGACCGACCCCGATCGGCGCTGCCGCCGATCAGGTCGCCGACGCGCTGGACGCGATGTCGAAGGGCCAGGCGGTCGAGACCATCGATCCCGAGGCGGGGTATTGAACTTTTGATAGGCGGAACCTGACCGGGCAAACGACGTCTGAAGGGGACTCTAGTTTTCACATAGGAGCTCCGATGCCGACGAGCCTATTCAAACCTCGCATCGCCGCCCTTCTGGTCGCCTTGCTCTGCTGGAGCGGCTCGATATTCGCCGCGCCGACGCCGTTCACCGCCCACTATCAGCTCGACATCAGTGGCTGGCCGGACGCGACGATCACCCACCAGCTGTCGCGCGTGAGCAATGACTCGCACCCCGGCGGTGGCTGGGACAATGTCTGGGAGAGCACCATGCGCGCCAGCATCAAGGTCGCCAGCGGCGAAGAGCGTGGCCAGTTCGAGCTGGACGGTGACCGCGTGCAGGCGATCGACTACACCAGCGCCTATTCGCTGGTGGGGATCGGCGACGAGTATCACTTGGACCAGTCGCAGCTGCAGTCGCTGCCGGACCGCCAGACGGCGCTGTTCGAGCTGTCGCGCAAGGCGCCTGACGCCCGCTGCGCCAGCACGCAGGTATCGCCCTGCGAGCTCGACTACCAGAACCACAAGGGCAAGACGGAAACGCTCTACTACCGCGTGACAGATCGCGGCGATATCGATACGCCGGCCGGTACGTTTCCGGGCGTTACCGTGGATACCTGGGATCCGGAAAAGCGTGATCGCCATCTCTACTTCACCTTCCACCGCGAGATACCGGCTTTGCTGCTGAAGATGCGCTACGTCAAAGAGGGTGAGGAGCGTAGCCACCTGACGCTGACCGATCTGACACTGGATCGGCCGAACGACGCCACAGGAAGCACCGCAGAGCGATAACCGTCCGGCTGTCTTCCCTCTTCGACACGGATCCTCTAGAGTTCCTGCCCATTCACGGGCGCCGATTTATCGGCGTCCGTTTTCGTGTTGTGCTCGCTTTCCCTTGATACGCGCCTGGAGTCGGCATGCTGCTTGGACTGTTGTGGATTCTGCTCCCTCTGATCGTGGGCTACCTGATACCCGTACGACAGGCCGGGATCCGTCAGGCGATCGATCGTGGCGTCGGCGCGTCGGTCTACGTGATTCTGCTGCTGATGGGCGTGAGTCTCGGCGGGCTCGAAGATCTGCTCGGCCAGCTATCGCGGATCGGAGCCACGGCGCTGGTGCTGTTCGTGGTGATCTCGCCGATCAATCTGCTGGCGCTGGCCTGGTTATCGCGGCGACGGCTGGCGCGCCGTCAACCGCTGGTGAATAGTGACGAAGGCGGCTCGGCTCCCGCCGGCAAGCTGCAGGCGATGCTAGGGTCATTGCAGCTGGCAGGGGTCGTGCTGCTCGGCGTCTGTCTCGGCGCGGGCGCTCAAACTCTCGATTGGCACTTGGCTCCGCTGGCGGAAACACTGGCAACCTGGGCACTCTACGCCCTGCTCTTTCTGATCGGCTGTCAGCTGCGTAATTCCGGACTCGGCCTGCGCCAGATTCTGCTCAATCGGCTGGGGCTGGCGATCGCGGTGACGGTATTCGTGAGTTCGATGCTGGCAGGGCTGATCGCGGCACCGCTGCTGCAACTGCCGTGGAACGAAGGTATGGCGCTGGCGTCAGGATTCGGCTGGTATTCGCTCTCCGGGATTTTGATCGGCGACCAGCTCGGGCCGGTGCTCGGCGGCGCGGCCTTCTTCAACGACCTGGCCCGGGAACTGCTCGCCTTCCTGCTGGTGCCGCTGTTCATTCGCCGCGCCATGCCGCTGGCGATCGGCTACGCCGGCGCGACGTCGATGGATGTGAGCCTCCCGGTGATCCAGCAGTACGGCGGCATCACCTGTGTACCGCTGGCCATCGTCAGCGGCTTTCTGCTGTCGCTGCTGTCACCACCGCTGATTCTGCTGTTGCTGTCATTCTGACCTCGAGCCATCATTCTCACCCGATCACTCCCGCGATCTACGACGATGGCCCAAAGGAAAGGGTCAAACCACACATGATAATCTGCCTAGAAGTTACCGGTAACAACCGAAACAACAACCGGTCATAACCACTCGCTTCCGGGGATTGCCATGCCGCGTCGTTCATCGGGGCGCGTCACGCTTCAGCATATTGCCGAACGTGTCGGCGTCACCAAGGTCACGGTGTCACGCGCCCTGCGTGAACCCCATCTCGTTTCCGCGGCGCTGCGACTACGCATCGAATCCGCCATCGACGAGCTCGGCTACATCCCCAACCATTCCGCCGGGGCGCTGGCCAGCGGGCGCTCGCACAGCGTGGCGTTGTTGATTCCCTCGCTCTCCAATTCGGTGTTCTCGGAGATCCAGCGCGGTATCGAGGAAGGGCTCGGCGCCGCAGGCTATCAGGTACTGATCGGTCATACCGGCTACTCGATTCTCGAGGAGGAGCGGCTGATCGATACCTATTTGTGCTACGGCGTCGAGGCGCTGATTCTGCCCGGCTCTCGCCATACCGATCATGCTCGCCGCCTGCTGATCCGAGCCCGGGTGCCGGTGGTCCAGACGCTGGAACTGACCGAGACGCCTCTGGATATCAACGTCGGGCTCGACCAGCACGAGGCCGGCAGGGCGATGACGCAAACGTTCCTCGATCAGGGCTATCGGCGGGTCGGCTTTCTTGGCGCGCGCATGGATTATCGTGCGCAGCTGCGCCTGGCCGGCTGGGAAACGGCCATGCGCCAGGCGGGCCTGTCGACCGAGCGCTGCCTGACGACGCCGCACCCCTCCTCCTACCGGCTGGGCGGAGAGATGCTGGCGTCGATGCTGGAGCGATGGCCGGATCTGGAAGGCATCTTCTGCGGCAACGACGATCTGGCCGCCGGCGCGTTGTTCGAATGTCAGCGGCGCCGTCTCGACGTACCAGCGCAGTTGGCTTTGGCCGGCTTCAACGGATTGGACATCACCGAGGCGACCGCGCCGCCGCTGGCGACCGTTGTAACCCCGCGACGCCGCATTGGCGATACCATCGCCACACGGCTGCTGGCACGGCTCAAGGGCGCACCGCTGGCGCCGAACAGCGAGGATCTGGGATTCCGGATTCGGCGCGGCGGCAGTCTGTGACGGAGATATCAAACCGGCTTTTCATCACACCGGGTTTTACCGCTCTGCAGCCAGAAAGCGCTTTTCGAGTTTCAATACCGATTCATTGACCACCTGCTCGAGCGTCCCGGCGATATCGACGGTGACGGCTTCGTCATTGCCCGGTGCCTCGAGCGTGGCCAATTGGCTGTCGAGCATCGCCTCACCCTTGAAAAAGTGATCGCGACGCGACTGAATGCGCTGCAGCAGCAGTTCGCGGCTTCCGGCGAGGTGAACGAAGGTCAGGGCCTCGTCGCCTTTGCGCAGGATATCGCGATAACGGCGCTTCAGTGCCGAGCAGCCGATGACCAGCGTCTCCCCCTGCCCCTTGGCTTCGGCCAGAAACTCTGCCAGCCGGTTCAGCCAGCCTGCGCGATCGTCGTCGTCGAGGGGCTCGCCGCGAGACATCTTGGCGACGCTCTCCGGCGAATGGTAGTCGTCCCCGTCCAGGAAACGTCCGCCTAGTGCGGTCGCCAGTCGCTGCCCGACTTCGGTCTTGCCGCAGCTCGATACGCCCATCACGACGATGCGCTGACCCATCTTTGCGTCCATGACGTTGCCTTCCGATTGATGCGTGTGTGATTGATGCTTGAGCGGTTCTTGACCCAGTGATTTTTGACCGAACGATTCTCGCATAGCTGGCTGATGCCTGCGTCGTTCGCGTCGAGCCCTCGCCCCCTTCAGCCCGGCGACTCGCCCGATTCGATTATCGAGGAATCCGGACCCACTCGGCGACGGTTTGGCCTAAACCAATTTGGCCGTGATTGTCTCTACACCTTTAGGTGCATTGTTGAGATCGACTTGTTACCGGTAACATTCATTTTCTCCAACTCTACCGCGAAGCACAACGCCACCAAGGGCGTATATCCAGCTCTTGCGTCACGTGTTCTCACAAAGGATTTTCGTTGCCATGGATAGCCCCACTTCCCTGATACTTGCCGCATTGGGCAGCATCATCGTGCTGCTCTATCTGGTCATGAAGCTGCGCCTGCATGCGTTCGTCGCCCTGCTGGTGGTCAGCGGGCTGGTCGGGCTGTTTACCGGCATGGACGTCGACCAGTTGCTGGATACGGTCGAAAAAGGCATGGGCGGCACGCTGGGCTTCGTCGCTACCGTCGTCGGCCTGGGCGCGATGTTCGGCAAGATGCTGGAAGTCTCCGGCGGTGTCGACCGTCTGGCCAGCACGCTGCTCGATAAATTCGGCGAGAATCGCTCGCAGTGGGCGATGGGCGTCACCGGTTTCCTGGTGGCCATCCCGGTCTTTCTCGACGTCGCGTTCATTATTCTGGTCCCGTTGATCTATGCGCTGTCGCGCCGCACCAAACGTTCGCTGCTCTATTACGGCATTCCGTTGCTGGCCGGGCTCGCCGTCACCCACTCGTTCATTCCGCCGACGCCAGGCCCGATTGCCGTCGCCAAGCTGATCGGCGCCGATCTCGGCTACGTGATCCTGTTCGGTGCCATCTGTGGCCTGCCGGCCATGATCATTGCCGGTCCGCTATTCGGCCGCTGGATCGCCAAGCGCATCGATGCGCAGATCCCCGAGTACATGGATCTGCCGAAAAACGACGTCGATACCACCGGCCTGCCCAGTTTCAAGCTGATTCTGGCAATCATTCTGCTGCCGCTGGCGCTGATCGTGCTCAATACCGTTTCCGGTGTCATTCTGCCGGACGATAGCCCGGTCCTGGCCGCCCTGACCTTCCTGGGTCATCCGTTCGTGGCACTGACACTGGCCACGCTACTGGCGTTCACCTTGCTGGGCACGCGCCGCGGCATGAGTCGTGAACAGGTCATGGAAGTCGCCACGAAGGCGCTGGAGCCGGCCGGCATCATCATTCTGGTTACCGGTGCCGGCGGCGTATTCAAGCAGGTGCTGATCGACTCCGGCGTGGGCGAAGTGATGGGCAACATCATGGCCGACAGTGCGCTGCCGCCGATTCTGCTAGCGTTCCTGATCTCCGCCGCCGTTCGCGTGATTCAGGGCTCGGCCACGGTCGCCATGATCACCGCCGCCGGCCTGATGGCGCCGGTCATCACCACGCTCAATCTAGACGGCCCGGTGCTCGGCCTGCTGGTGATCTCGATCGCCTCCGGCGCCACGGTGCTGAGCCATGTCAACGACTCCGGCTTCTGGCTGGTCAACCGCTATTTCGGCCTGACCGAGGCACAGACGCTGAGAAGCTGGACGGTAATGGAGACTCTCATCGGGGTGATCGGGCTGGTGATGGCGCTGATTATTGGCCTGTTCATCTAGGCAAACGAGATGGACTGACGCAAGACGCCCGCTGCGTGAAACACGCAGCGGGCGTTGTCGTTGGCGGCCTCGGCGTCGCGCTAGCGGCCTTCCAGCGCCTCCCGCACCGTCTCTTCGCGGCGGCGCGACAGCTCCTTGCCCAGTTCCGGGCCGCGAAAGCCGTCATCGAGCAGCGCCTGGGGCAATATCTGCGCGGCCAGCCGCCAGGCCAGCGCCAGGTCGTCCGCCAGCTCGCCGTCATCATGCGCGATCAAAGCCAGCAGCGGCGCCACCCGCTCCGGCCGTCGCCAGGCATCGATGGCGTCGAGCCAGGTCATGATCGCTTCGGCGCGACCACTTTCGGCCGCGGGCCGCTCACCGTCCAGCTGCCGACGCAAACGACGGGACAGGGACGCCAGACGCATGGCATCCCGATACGCATTGGGCGCCTTGACGGCGTCGTTGAGCCGGGCCTGTTCGACGTCCTCGAGATGCTCGCCGAGTCGCGCCCAGCGCCACAGCGCCTGCTGCGACGTCGTGGACTCGTCCGGCACGCGACCGAGCCTGGCAATCACGTCGGCCAGTGCCGGCGTCGCCAACGGCGGCATCAGTTCGGTCAGTGCCCCGCAGTCGTCGAGCGTCTCGAAGTAGGCGCCGGGGTCGGCTTCGCCGAGGGCCTTGTGTGTCTCGGTCCAGACGCGTTCGGCGACCAGATGACGCATCTCGCCACTGGCCACCAGCTGACCCATCAGCGCCTGGGTTTCCGCTGCGATCGTGAAACCCAGTTTGCGATAGCGGGCCAGAAACCGGGCCGCCCGCAGCACGCGCAGAGGATCTTCGACGAACGCCGCCGAGACGTGCTTGAGCTGTCCGACGGCGAGATCGGCGGCGCCCCCGTAGGGGTCGATCAGCTCGCCGTCCGGCGTCTCGGCCATGGCGTTGATGGTGAAGTCGCGCCGCGCGAGGTCAGCCTCCAGCGTCACGTCGGGGCTGGCGTGAACCTCGAACCCGGTATAGCCGTGACCCTGCTTGCGCTCGGTGCGGGCCAGCGCGTACTCCTCGTGTGAATCGGGATGCAGGAAGACCGGAAAATCCCGACCGACCGACTTGAACCCGCGCTGGCGCATCGATTCCGGCGTGGTGCCAACCACGACCCAGTCACGATCGCCCACCGGCCACCCCAGGCGGGCATCGCGAACGGCGCCGCCGACTAGATAGACCTCCAGGCCGTCGAGTCGCGGGTCGAGACGTGAATCGGGTTGCGTGTTCATCGTCTGGCTCCGTAGTCAGTGCGGGGCGAAAACCTAGCGCTCGACGTTTTCGGGCCGGCGATGCTCCCAGTCCACGAAGCCACCATCCAGGCTGTAGACCTCGTCGAAGCCCTGGCCGGCGAGCCAGCTCGCGGCCTGCTGACTGGAATGGCCGTGATAGCAGACCACTACCAGCGGCGTTTCACCGGGCGTCTTTTCTACCAGGTCCGCCACCGTGGTGTTATCGAGATGGCGGCTGCCGGGGATATGGCCCTGCGAGAAGCTCAGCGGATCGCGAATGTCGACCAGCTGCAACGGCCGCCCTTCGCTCAGCCATTGCGCCAGCGTCGTCGGATCGAGGTGTTCGAAGGACTGAGTCATGGATCACTCCTGATCGGGGATGAGGAAAGGGCTAAGTCTTGAGACGAATCGGGCGCTGGGCAGGGGTCGCCAGAACGATTCAGCGATTCCCACGCCGGGAGGGTTCTTCGATGCGTTCGCCGCTGCCGAGATCGAGGGCGGTCAACGAACCGCCCCACACACAGCCGGTATCCAACGCTTCCACGTCGACTCGCGCCTCTGGGGTGACGCCTTCCAGCGCCGCCCAGTGGCCGAAGATCAGCGTAACCCTCTCCTCGGCAAGCGTAGACTCACGCGGCTTCTCACGAGAGTACTCGCTCGAAAGCTCTCGTGGGTAGGTGAACCAGGGCGCGAAGCCCGCCGGGGCGCTGTCGAGCCCCTCCTTGGCGGCGAAATCCAGCGTGCCGTCGGCGGCGATGAAGCGCATGCGGGTAAAAACGTTGATGATGGCCCGAATACGGTCCTGGCCGGTCAGCTCAGGCGTGAATCGCGCCGGAAGATTGCCGTACATCACGCTCAGAAAATCATCGACATCGTCACCGCGCAAGACCGCTTCCGCCTCGGCGGCCAGTTCGCTCGCCTGGGCTATCGACCACTGCGGCAGCAGCCCGGCGTGGGTCATCACGTAACGTTTGTCGAAAGCGTCATGCTGGCTATCGGTAACCATCAGCGGCTGACGACGCAGCCACTCCAGCATTTCGGTTCGATCCGGCGCTTCGAGAATTTCGGTCAGGGTGTCATGGCGCTTGAGCTTGCCATGACCGCGTGCCACTGCCAGCAAATGTAGATCATGGTTGCCCAGTACCACGCTGGCGGCGCCATCCAGCGCCACGCTCCTGCGCAGGCACCCCAGCGAATCGGGACCCCGGTTGATCAGGTCACCGGTCAGCCACAGATGGTCTCGAGAGGGCGAAAAGTCGAGCCGTGCCAACAGCGCTTCGAACTCGGCGTAGCAGCCATGCAGATCGCCGATTGCGTAGGTTGCCATGCCATTCCTCGTGTAGGTGATACGATCCGGGTGATGAAGCGATGCCGATAAAGAGACGCCATTCTAATGGCCGTCGAATCTCGTCAGTCAGTGGATCTGATTGGGACCGGCCAGACGAAATGGCGCGATGGCGACATCGAAGGAGGTCTGACTGGCGAGATCGACGCAGGTGTAGCTGCCCTGCATGACGCCTACCGGACACTCGATCACCGCGCGACTGGTATAGCGGAAGCTGTGACCGGCGGCGATCGTCGGCTGCTTGCCCACCACGCCGTTGCCGCGCACTTCCTGCACCTTGCCGTGGCCCTGGGTGATCTTCCAGTAGCGCGACAGCAGCTGCACGCTGTGCTCGGACTGGTTATGAACGGTCACCGTGTAACTGAACACGAAGCGCTTGTCGCCGGGTGACGATTCGTCTTCGCGGAACGAAGGCTCGATCTCGACCGTAACGGTGGGAGGCGCCTCGCTCATGAAGGTCTCCTCGTTACCGGGCTGTCTGTCGAAGCGTCGCCCATCGAATCACCGTCCGTCGAATCGCCGTCCGTCGCACCCGCACTCGTCAGATAGTTGCTGATGGCGACCAGCTCGTCGACACGCAGCGTCTGCGGCCGACGCCCGGGATCGATGCCCAGCGCTTCCAGCGCCTCGACCTCGATGACGCCCTTGAGGTTATTGCGCAGCGTCTTGCGTCGCTGCCCGAAGGCTTGCCGCACCACGTCGGAGAAATGCGCCTCGTCGTTGGCCGGTGAAGGCAGCTCGGCAAACGGCGTCAGCCGCACGATCGCGGAGTCGACCTTGGGCTGCGGCACGAAGGCATCCGGCGAGACCACGAACAGCGATTCAACCTCGCAGTGGTACTGGGTCATCACCGACAGCCGGCCCCAGTTGGTTCCGCCGGGCTCGGCCGCGAGGCGTTCGACCACTTCCTTCTGCAGCATGAAGTGCATGTCGGTAATCGCCCCCCGAGCAGCCAGCAGATGGAAGATCAGCGGCGTCGAAATGTTATAGGGCAGATTGCCCACGACACGCAGCGGCCGGCCATCCTGCTGCGATAATGCTTGGAAATCGAACTTGAGCGCGTCGCCTTCGTGAATCGTGAAGTCGGGATAGTCGTAGAACTGGACCCGCAGACCGGGAATCAAATCGCGATCGAGTTCGATCACTTCGAGCGCCCCGTTGGCCTCGAGAATCGGCCCGGTAAGGGCCCCCTGCCCCGGACCGATCTCCACCAAGCGATCCCCGGCGCGCGGACCGATGGCCCGGACGATGCGCGAGATCACGCCGAGATCCTGGAGAAAATTCTGACCGAAGCGTTTCCGGGCCCGAGGCAGCGGGGAACGATCGGAGGAACGTGTAGACATGAAAAACGAATTCCTTCAGTGGGCGCGGGCGGCCATCTGCCGAGCAACCTGCAAGGCGACCCGAAGGCTGCCGACGTCGGCCACGCCGCTACCGGCGAGATCGAGCGCGGTGCCGTGGTCGACGGAGGTGCGTACCAAACCCAGGCCCAGCGTGATATTGGCGGCCTGCCCGAACCCGGCATACTTGAGTACCGGCAGGCCCTGATCATGGTACATCGCCAGCACGGCGTCGGCATGATCGAGATGGCGTGGCGTGAATAGCGTATCCGCCGGCAGCGGGCCGACGATATCGAGACCCGCCGCGCGCAGTCGGTCCATCGCCGGAGTGATGATCTCCAGCTCTTCGCGGCCTAGATGACCGCCCTCTCCCGCATGCGGATTGAGCCCGCAGACCAGTATCCGGGGCGAAACGATGCCGAATCGATGCGTCAGCTCTTGAGCCAGAATGCGCGTGACGCGAGTCAGACCCGCATCGGTAATCGCGCCGGGCACCATCGAGAGCGGTAGATGGGTGGTGGCCAACGCCACCCGCAGCGGTCTGGCGGTACGCTCGGTGGCCAACATCATCACCACCTCGTCGACACCGCAGGCGTCGCGCAGATACTCGGTGTGGCCGGTGAAACCGGCGTATCCGCCGTCGATGATCGCGCCCTTGTGCAGCGGCGCGGTCACCATGGCGTCGGCCACTCCCCGCCGGCAGGCCTCGATGGCAACATCCAGCGTCTTCAGCACGTAGCGGGCATTGGCAGAGTCAAGACGGCCAGCCGTCGAAGGGGCTGCCAGCGAGACAGGCCATACCGGCAGCTTGCCGTTGACCGGCGCCGGCAAGGGATCGCCGGGGGTCAGAACTTCCAGCTCGATCGACCAGCCCAGGTGCCGTGCGCGTTCGGCCAGCAGATCCGGGTCGCCCACGGCGACCACTGTCGCATCGAGCCGCTGCCAGTCCCGAGCTGCCGCCAGGGCAAGCTCGGGGCCGATGCCGGCCGGCTCGCCGGTGGTCAATGCCAGTACCGGCGAAGCCATCACTCTTTATCGAGACGGTTGTCGATATAGGCGCTGGCACGGATCTCCTGGATCCAGGCTTCGATCTCGTCGTTGACCTTGCGTTCGAAGATCGCCTGGCTGGCCTGATCGCGACTCATCTGCTCGCTGCCGCCGCCCCGGGTATCGAGCAACTTGACCAGGTGGAACCCGCTGGGGCTGCGAATCGGCTCGCTGACCTGGCCCTTGGAGAGATCGGGGATCACGTCGGCGAAAACGGTCGGAATCTGTGCCGCCTGACGCCAGCCGAGATCGCCACCCTGCAACGCCTGGGCATCGTCGGATTCGGCCACGGCCAGCTGCTGGAAGTCGGCGCCATCCTGAAGCTGCTGGTAGATTTTCTGCGCCTCGGCCTGGGCCTGGGTCACCTGATCCGGCGTCGGCGACTGCGGCACGGCGATCAGGATCTGCGCCAGGTGATACGCCATGTTGCTGTTCTCGCTGCGCTGGGCCAGAAAGCGATCGACCTCGCGATCGGAAACGGTGATCTTGCTGGCCACCTGGCTCTGCTGCACCTGCCGAACCAGCAGCTCACGGCGGACCTGCTCGCGCACTTCAGCCAGGCTCTGGCCCTGCTTTTCCAGCGTATCGGCGAACGCTTCCAGGCTCATGCCGTTGTTCTTGGCAATGCCACGCATGGTGGTGTTGAGCTGGGTCTCGTCGATGCTCAGCTTGGCGTCGTCGGCCATCTGCAGCTCGATCTGTTCGACGATCATCCGATCCAGCACCTGACGCTCCAGCGCCTGCTCGGGGGGCATCTGGATGTTGTTGGAGCGGAGCTGGTCGCGTGCCTGGGCAACGCGGCTTTCGAGCTGACTGTGCATGATGGCATCGTCGTTGACCACGGCAACGATACGATCCAGCGGCACGACTTCCGCCATTGCGGGCAACGGCGACAGCAGCATTCCCAGCGCCAGGGGGATCCATACTCTAAGACGCATGCCTACCTCTCTTGCTTTGATGGAGAGGCGGGCCCTGCGGGCCCGCCGTTATACATTGATTGACCGCGTTCGTTGACCGGCTGGCTCTCGTTGACTGCTGAACCGACGCTTTCGATCGACGAATCTCGACAGCCTGTTTCTCGATTCCGTCCGTCTATCAGAACTGCGTCGCCTGATAACCCGGCACCGACCGCTCGAAGTAGCTGTCGGCTTCTTGACCGACGCCGCCCAGGCCCTTGAACACGAAGCGCAGGAACAGACCGCGATCGGTGTAGTCATCGTCCGTGTTATTGGCGGTGTCGTTGTCCTCGACCCATTCACGCCACACGACCTGCACGGCACTGCAGCAGCTGTTGAACTGGACGCCGCCCAGGGTTTCCAGATCGCGGCTGTTGGTGTTGTCGTACAGATAGCGACCGATCAGGTCCAGCGACGACGTAGCCTTGTAGGCGAACGAGACATCGTAATCCTCGCGGTTGTAGCTCAGCCGATCGTCGTCTTCACCCGAGGGGTCGAACCCTTGGAGCTGCCAACGGTAGCCGAGGTTCACCACGTGGCCGGCCGGGCTCAGGTACTGCAGGTAGGCCGACGCCTTTTCGGTCTTGGAGCGGTCCGCATCGTAGAACCATTCGTAACGCGTACGCCACTGGTCATTGATGCGCCAGTCCAGCTGGCTGATGACCGGCGAGCGATCGCGCGTGGCACGATACCAATCCTCGTAGTCGGTTTCCTTGTTCGGCAGAGTATCCGGATCGCCGTCCATGTCGATATTGCGATCGGAGAAGTACGCGCTCTGCCCCACCGACAGCGACAGCCGCTCGCGCCCGGTGTCGTCCTCGAGGAACCGGGTAGAGGCGCCGTAGGAAAGCTTGTCGACGTCGCCGACGCGATCGGACCCGGTAAAGCGATACGGCGACCACAGCTGACTCCAGGAGATCGCTCGCTCGTCGGTATCGAAGTCCGGCAGCTCGGACTGGTCGCGCTCCGGTACATAGGCGTAATAGAGCCGCGGCTCGAAGGTCTGCTTCCATTGCTGGTCGAACATCGACACGTCACGCTCGAAGATCAGGCCGGAGTCCAGCGAGGAGACCGGTACCGTGCGCGACAGGCTCTCGTCGCGATCCGTGTTGCGGTTGCCGTAATCGAGCTGGTAGTCGGTCTGCCACAGCTGGAAGCGCGGCTCCAGGAAACCCCAGCTGGGCTGCCCGCGCCAGCCGATGGCCGGGGTCAGGTTGACGCGCGAGCCGTTGGCCGCTTCGCGCAGCCGAATCTGGCGAGTGTTGCCGGTCTCTTCGTCCTCCCAGAAGCCGTCACTGTCGACCCCATGAAGATCGCGCCAGAAGTACGTCGCGTTGGAATTCCACTCCTGATAGAAGCCGTTGTCCTGATCCCAGCGCGCATTGGCGGACAGGCTCGGCAGCTTGTAATAGGGCCGATCGTTCTCGTCCAGCGGATAATCCATACGCTGGTAGCCCTGGGCTCGCGCATCGAGATTCCAGGTCGTGCCCTGGTAGCTCAGACGCGCCAGCCGCTCGAGATATTCGGTGTCCTGCTCGCCGAAATCACGCCCGAAGTCATCGAAATAACGCCCGTCGCTGGCAGCGCCATAACGCATGGCGTAGTCCAGCCGATCACTGAACTGACCGTAATGGCTATAGTCGATGTACCAGCGATCTTCGCCGTCGAAGGCATCATCGGGATCGTTGGGGTTCTCGCTCTCGCCGCCGCTGTCGTTGGGCAGGTAGGCACCTTCGACGGTTCCCTGATCGCTGCCGAACAGATAGCGGAATTCGCCGCCCAGCATGAGGCCGTGGTCGGTGATCTCGCGTGGGGTGATCGTGGCGTCGTAGTTTGGCGCCAGATTGAGATAGTAAGGCTGGCTGTAATCGAGGCCGTCGCTGGAGATCCCCATCGTCGGCCACAGAAAGCCGCTCTGACGCCGATCATCGATGGGAAAACGGACCCATGGCCAGTAGAAGACCGGCACGTCACCCATTTCCAGTCGCGCGTTGGAAGCGGTGCCGTAGCCCTGCTCGCGATCGATAGTAACGTCGCTGCCCACCAGTCGCCACAGGCGACTGTCCGGCGCACAGGTCGTGAAGCTGGCCTCGGTCATCCGATAACGGCCGTCGTCCAGGCGCTGCATCGACCGTGCATCGCCCCGCAGGCGCTGGTCGTGGACTACGTAGTGGGCGTCATCGATGCGGGCGGCATCGCTATCGAGCGAAACCTGGCCGTCTTCGCCGCGCACCAGCATGCCGGGGTAGCGAATCGTCAGCGGCCCATCGGCAAAGGCCGTATCCCGGGCGGCGTTGACCCGAACCTGCGGCGACTCCAGCTGGCTTCCGCCGCGACGCAGCACGACATTGCCACCCAGAATGGTTTCGCCGTCGTTGCCGTACTCGGCCGACCCCGAGTCGGACAGCACTTCTTCGGGAGTCTTGCCCTCGGGCAGGATATAGCCCGGTTCGATATAGCGGCCACCACAAAGGTCGCCGGCCGGTGCCTGATCGCCCCAGGGCGCCCAGTCCAGCTGATCCGCCGGTAATGGTGCGGGGGGCGCCGCCTGAGCCGTCGATGAAATCAGGCCAGTCAGGGCAGTCCAGACCAGTCGCTTGCCCATGTCCTCTGTGTCCTTGCCGTGTGGAGCCGGTAGTATACAGACCTCGACGGGACTTGCCGCGAAGCCATTCCTTGTTGAACCGTCTGGGCCTTGGCCGAACGCTGCTACAGAAGCCGACGATATCTATCGATTCAGTGACGCCTATCGATTCAGCGACGCCCTCAGGGCTGGCGAGGCTCTACGATTTGGCGGCGCCGGACAAAAGCGGCACACTGACCGACGGTCGCGGAGCCACCATCACGGTCGCCCTGCGAGACTCATGATCGCTCCGCGAAGCACTGTCTCGTACCGTCGGGCGAGGCACGGTTCGCACGGCGCGCCCAGAATGGAACCCAGCATGCGGTGCCATTCCCGGCCCGTCAACTCGCTGCGTCATCGGGCGACGACGAGCCACCTCAACGACCGACATCTCGATCGTCACACGACATTAAGCCACGCCCCAACGACCGGAAACCCGCATGACCTTGCGCCTCGATGCTCTTCGCCACTGGATCACTGCCCGCCATCACCTTGCGCCAGAGGCATGTCGGTTGGAAGCCGTCGCCGGTGACGCCAGCCTTCGCGGTTACTGTCGCGTCATTCTTCCCGACGCCAGCACCCGGATCGTCATGGATGCGCCACCGGCGCTGGAGGATAGCCAACCCTTCGTGACCATCGGCCGTGAATGGCACGCGGCGGGCCTGCCGGTACCGATGATCCATGCCGTCGATCTCGAACAGGGCTTCATCGAACTCGACGATCTCGGCAACGACAGCCTGCATCACCACTTCGATACCGACGCCGGCGCGCGGGCGGGTACGAGCCGTGCGCTTGTCGTACTCGACGAGATCGAACAGCGCGCCCCGAGCGTTTCGCTGCCACGTTACGACCTCGATTTTCTCGAAGAAGAGATGGACCGCTTCCCCGACTGGGGCCTGACACGCTGGCTGGGGATCGAAACGCCGTCGCAGTGGCCTGAGGTCAAGCGTCATCTGCTCGGCCATATCGCGACACTCCCCACTGTCGCCGTGCATCGCGATTTCGACGCCATGAATCTGATGATTCATCAGGACCGGCTGTGGATCATCGATTTCCAGGGCGCGCTGGCCGGTCCGCTCGGCTACGATCTGATATCGCTGCTGCGAGGCCGCTATCACCGCTGGTCGCGGCAAGAGATGGACCATTGGATCGAGGATTTTCGCCAGCGCTGCCTCGCTGCCGGACGGCTCTCGCTGGATACCGATGGCGAGACGTTCCGGGCAGGCGTCGAGGCGATCGGCGCCCAGCGCCAGCTCAAGATCCTGGGCCAGTTCTGCCGGCTCTGTCTGCGCGACAGCAAGCCGCGCTATCTCGAATGGCTGCCCCACTTCTACGCCCATCTCGACGAAGGGCTCGCTGCGCTACCGGCGCTCGGCGAGTTCCATCGCTGGCTGCGCGAGAGCTACCGTCCGGCGATGGAAGCCCGCCTGGCCGAGCACAGAACGAACAGCGGTGCCGGAGGGAGATCATGAAAGCGATGATTCTCGCCGCCGGTCTCGGCACGCGGATGCGCCCGCTCACCGATCACTGCCCCAAGCCGCTGCTGCCGGTCGCCGGCAAGCCGCTGATCGTCCACCACCTCGAACGTCTGGCGGCAGCGGGGATTCACGACATCGTCATCAACGTCAGCTACCGGGCGCAGCAGATCATCGACGCCCTCGGCAATGGCGAACGCTTTGGCGTCTCTCTGACCTTCAGCATCGAGGAGACCCCGCTGGAAACGGCCGGCGGGCTCCGCCAGGCCCTACCCGAACTGGACGAGGCGCCCTTCGTGCTGGTCAACGGCGACGTATGGACGGATTTTCCGCTCGAACGACTCGCCCTGGCCGAGGGCGATCTGGCTTCGCTGGCGATGGTCGACACCGCCGATTTCCACCGCCGTGGCGACTTTCATCTCGACGATCGCGGGCGGCTGCATGCCGAGGGCGAACCGCGCCTGATCTATGCCGGGCTGGGCGTCATTCACCCCCGATTGATCGCCGATCTTCCAGTCGGCACGGTTGCCAAGCTGGCGCCGCTACTGGTGGATGCAATGCAGGCGGGTCGCGTCGGCGGCTGGCATCATCGGGGAGACTGGGTCGACGTCGGCACCCCGGAACGGCTGGCCGAGCTGGAAGCAAGGCTCGTTTCGGACTCGGCGTCGAGCTGACGTCCGGCGAGGATGTTATCCTGCCGCCATCATCCACCGCGCGATTCGGCAACGAATCCCCAGCAAGGAACTCTCATCATGAAAGCCACAGTCAAATGGACCGACGGCCGCCAGTTCGTCACCGAATCCGGTAGCGGTCATAGCGTCGTGATCGACGGCAACCCGGACAACGGCGGCCGCAATACCGGCCCGCGGCCGATGGAAATGGTGCTGATGGGTCTCGGCGGCTGCACCTCGTTCGACGTCATCCAGATCCTCGAGAAGGCTCGCGCCGAAGTCACCGACTGCGTCGCCACGCTGGAAGCCGAACGCTTCGACGGCACGCCCAGCGTCTTCACCAAGATCCACGTCCACTTCGTCGTCACCGGCAAGGGGCTGAAAGACGCCGTCGTGAAGCGCGCCGTCGATCTCTCCGCCGAGAAATACTGCAGCGCTTCGCTGATGCTCGCCAAGGGCGGCGTCGAAATCACCCACGACTACGAGATCGTCGAGGCGTAGGCCGCGAACCGCCGAGAAAAGCCAACCGATCAGCAAGAAACACGCCAGCGACAACGTCGCTGGCGTGTTTCGTAGCTCGTAGCTCGTAGCTCGTAGCTCGTAGCTCGTAGCTCGTAGCTCGTAGCTCAGATCCGATATACGCTCGTCGTCATGACTTTCGACACTAGCCGCATACCCCACTTCAGCGGCAGCGGGAAGCGCTGGCCGCCGGATTCCAGCGCCGAGAGCTCGTGCTGCGCTTCGTCGATACGCATCTGTTCCAGCACCGCACGCGAGCGCTTGTCGTCCATCGGCAATTTGCGCAGATGGGCTTCTAGGTGCCGCCCGACTTGCTCTTCGGTCGCCGCCACGAAGCCGAGACTGACCCGGTCGCCGATGGCGCCGGCCAATGCCCCCAGCCCGAAAGAAGCGGCGTAGAACGCCGGATTGAGATAGCTGGTGCGGCTATCGAGCTCCTGCAGGCGCTGATCGCACCAGGCCAGATGGTCGATCTCCTCCGCCGCGGCCTCTTCCATGCGCTCGCGGGTCTCGGTCAGCTTGGCCGTCAGCCCCTGGCCCTGGTAGAGCGCCTGGGCACAGACCTCGCCGGTATGATTGATACGCATCAACCCCGCGACCTGATGACGCTGCTCATCGTTCAGGACACTCTCGGGCTGGACGTTGGCCGGCGATGGGCGACTCGGCTGGGCGGCCTTGGGCACCAGCGTACGCAGCACGGTATCGAACTGGTGAATCAGATTATCGGCGCGGGAAATCTGGCGAGTCATCGATGTCTCCTGGCAATCTAACGGCTGAACAAGGTCGACTATTGTCGACGAGCTGGCACAAGATGCGCCTCGAACGCGTCTTCCCTCAGCCCGGCGGCCATTGCATCGAACGGCCACCCAGCAGATGCATGTGGATATGATAGACCGACTGACCGCCCGCCTCGTTGCAGTTCATCACCACTCGATAGCCGTCCTCGGCGAAGCCGAGCTGCTTGGCCAGCCTGGCCGCGGTGTATTGCAGCCGCCCGACCAGCGCCAGATCGCCTTCCTCGATGTCATTGAGCGTGGCGATCGGCTTCTTGGGAATGATCAGGATATGCGTGGGCGCCTGCGGATTGATGTCGTTGAACGCCAGCACGTGGTCGTCTTCATAGACGATATCCGCGGCTATTTCGCGATCGATGATCTTGCTGAAGAGTGTCGGCTCCATGATAGCTCCTGAGTTCGAGATGATTTGCCGGCAGCGGCGGCTGGCGCTCAGCGAAAGCGACGCTGGGCCAGCAGTTGGCGCACCTGGGGCGCGAGGATCAGATCCATCGCCAATGACAGCCGTGCGCCCGGCACGACCAGCGTGTTGGGCCGGCTCATGAAGGCATCATGAATCATGGTGACCAGATAGGGAAAGTCCACCGCCGCGGGATCCCGGAAACGAATCACCACGAATGACTCGCCGTCATTGGGTACGTCCTGCAGTTCGAACGGGTTGGAGGTATCGACCGTCGGCACACGCTGGAAGTTGATGTGCGTGCGCGACAGCTGGGGCTGAATATAGCGCACGTAATCGTGCATGCGTCCGAGAATGGTATCGATGACCGCTTCCTGGGAGTAGCCGCGCAGCTTGGTATCGCGATCGATCTTCTGCAGCCACTCGAGATTGATAGTTGGCGCCACGCCGATCAGCATGTCGACGTGCCGGGCGATGTCGACCTCGTGAGTGACCAGACCACCGTGAAGCCCTTCGTAGAGCATCAGATCCGTACCGCTGGGAATCGGCTGCCAGTCGGTGAAGGTGCCGACCTGCCAGCCCGCCTCGATCATGCGTTTGTCTTCGGCATGAATGTAGTGGCGATAGGTTCCCTTGCCGTTCTCGCCGTACTCCTGGAATAGCGCGTCGAGCTGATCGAGCAGGTTGGCGTTGACCGAAAAATGCGAAAGTTCGGCCTTGCGCTCCGGCTCGGTCTGCAGGATCTGGGCCAGCTCCGCCCGGGAATAACGGTGAAAGGCGTCGCCATCGATGAACGCGGCATGCACATCCTCGCGGGCGAACATGCGCTCGAAGGTGCGCTTGACCGTAGTAGTGCCGGCCCCCGAGGAGCCGGTCACCGCGATGATCGGAAATTCACGCGACATGCCAGGCCTCCCCGACGACGAGATTCAACGAACTCCCGAGATCGCTCGAGAAGTCGATCCGTTGTCCGGCCATTCTTTGGCACGTCACTCGCTGCATCGCGGATTCCCTTGTCTCTAAACTGCCCGATTTTCTCTCAGTAACTGACTATCTCTCAGTGACTGACTATCTCTACATAGCCGACTGACAGGACGGCCGGCGCTCTTGTCACGCCGGTCGACAGGTTTTCTCAGGTTGACCGACGCTCTCTGGCGATGGCGCGATAGGCGATATCGCGGCGGTACTCGGCGCCGGCCCAGCGGACTACCTCGACGCTGGCATAGGCCTGCGATGCCGCCGCGCCGACCGTCTCGCCGAGAGCGGTCACACATAGCACACGGCCCCCGCTGGTGACGACGCGACCATCGTCGCTGACGCGAGTGCCGGCGTGGAACACCTTGCAACCAGCGGCATCCGCGGCATCGAGCCCGCCGATCTCGTCACCCTTGCGATAGTCACCGGGATAGCCTTCCGCCGCCAGCACGACACCCACGGCGGCACGCGGATCCCACTCGCACTCGACCCGATCGAGCCGCTGCTGCAGCGCGGCCTGGCATAGCGCCACCAGATCGCTCTTCAACCGCATCAGGATCGGCTGAGTTTCCGGATCGCCGAAACGACAGTTGTACTCGATCACTCTGGGAGCGCCATCGGCGTCGATCATCAACCCAGCGTAGAGAAAGCCGGTATAAGGATGACCTTCGGCCGCCATGCCGCGGACGGTGGGCAGGATCACCTCGTCCATGATGCGCTGATAGACGCTCTCGGTGACCACGGGGGCCGGCGAATAGGCGCCCATGCCGCCGGTGTTGGGGCCGGTATCGCCATCGCCGGCGCGCTTGTGATCCTGGCTGGTAGCCATCGGCAGCACGTGCTCGCCGTCGACCATGACGATGAAGCTCGCCTCCTCGCCGTCGAGAAACTCCTCGATGACGACCCGAGCCCCGGCGTCGCCGAAGGCGTTGTCCTCGAGCATGTCGCGAATCGCCGCTTCGGCTTCGGCTTCGGTCATCGCCACGACGACGCCCTTGCCCGCGGCCAGGCCGTCGGCCTTGATCACGATCGGCGCCCCCATCTTCCCGAGATAGGCCAGCGCCGGCGCGACGTCGCTGAAAGTCTGATAATCGGCGGACGGAATCGAGTGGCGCGCCAGGAAATCCTTGGTGAAGGCCTTGGAGCCTTCAAGCTGCGCGGCGCCTTCGCTCGGCCCGAAAATCGAAAGCCCCACGGCCTGGAACGCATCGACGACGCCAGCGACGAGCGGCGCTTCCGGCCCCACGATGGTCAACTCGATCGCGTTGTCGCGAACAAAGGCGATCAGCCCTTTGCTATCCATGACATCGATGGCAACGTTGGTCAGTCCGGGCTCGCGCGCGGTGCCGGCATTGCCCGGTGCCACGAAAACCGTCTCGACCTGCGGCGATTGTGCCGCTTTCCACGCCAGCGCATGTTCGCGCCCGCCCCCGCCAATGATCAAAACCTTCATCGCTAGCCTTCTTGTGCCGAGCCTTGGCTGGCTGTGTAAGAGTGTGTGTGGGTAAAAGCAAGGGGGCATTATGTCAGAAAGGTGCTGTGCTCGCCGCTGTGTTCAGGTAACGCCCGTTCGGGCAGAATGGCCGCCCGGCCCGATCCCTTTTCACGATGTCTCGAACGCCCGCCCATGAACCTGATTCTGCTGCAACCCGATGAATGGCTGGATGACACTCACGCCGTCATTCGCGACCCCCGCCGCCTGAGCCACCTGCGCGACGTCCACGGCGCCAGCCCCGGCGACGTGCTGACTGTCGGCGCCCTCGATGGCCTGATGGGGCGCGGTGAGCTGCTCTCGCTGGAAGAGACGCAAGCCCGGTTCCGGGTCACGCTGGACCGCGAGCCGCCGGCGCCACTGCCGGTTCATCTGCTGCTGGCGCTGCCGCGACCACGAATGCTGGCACGGACGCTGGAGCACGTCGCGGCACTGGGGGTCAAACGCGTAACGCTAATGCATACGCGCCGCGTCGAGAAGAGCTACTGGCAATCCCCCGAGCTGAAGCCGGACAAGATCCGCCAGCATCTGCTGCTGGGGCTGGAACAGGCCCGCGATACCCGGCTGCCGGAGATCACGTTCGAGACGCGCTTCAAACCCTACGTGGAAGATCGATTGCCGGCCCTGCTCGAGGGTCAGCGCGGCCTGCTGGCGCATCCCGGCCTGAGTCAGGAGTGCCCGCGCGGGATCAGCGATCCGACCCTGCTGGCCATCGGCCCGGAGGGCGGTTTCGTCGATTACGAAGTCGAGAAATTTCTCGAACTGGGTTTCGAGGGCATTCATCTGGGGGAGCGGATTCTACGGGTGGAAACCGCGGTGACGGCGCTGCTGTCGCGATTGTTCTGAACGGATGGCCGGACCGGCCCGGGCGCCACGTGCCGGTCGTTCGTGCTAGCCGCTCGAACTAGCCGCTCGCTGCCGATACGCGACCCGACGCGATCAGACGACGCTGCCAGTCGGCCGGGTCGCGCAGCAGTTCGACGTTCAGAAAGCGTTTGAGAGTCGTGCCCAGATTGGCAAGCAGGCGCATCGTCGCGGGATCCAGAGCAGGTGCACCCTCTTTATCGTCATCGTCGAGCCAGAGCAGCAGAGGCAGAGAGGTGGCGGAAGCCGCTGGCGCGGTGATGGGTGTCAGTGCGCGCTTCACGCAGCGGTAGAGATCGGCCACGTCGAGCCCAACCTCGCCAACCTCAGCCACATCAAACCCAGCCGTATCGACCCATAGCATCCAGGCCGTCACGCTCGTTTGCCGAACCTGATCGTTGCGCAGGGCTTGCCAGCGACGGCCTTCGACGCGGGGAAGTTGCGCTAGCGCTCGCCCTAGCGCGTCCTCTCCCGGATCGCCGATCACACCCAACACCAGGGAATCGGGGCGCTCCGCCCAGGCACGCAGCCCCGCGGCCTGATCCCTCACGCCGCAACCGTTCGACCGGAAGCGGTGACGACGCCCGCCTGCGTCAGCGCGTCATGGGCGCTCAGCGTATCCATTAGCGCTTCCAGCAGCGCCTTGGGGCGGCGCCCGCAGCGACGTTGCGCGATGCCCGATAGACGCGCGCGAACATCCATCGCCCAGGTTGCGTCTTCCGCGCCCAATCGCAGGGCCAGCGCGGCCAGCATCGAGGCCAGATGCCAGCGCTGCTCCCGATCCTTCATCAGGCCGCGCTCCTGCATCAGCTGATCGGCCTGCCGGGTCAGCCCGGGCAAGGCTTCGACGAGCACGGCCTGAGGCATCCGCGATGCCATATCCAGCCCCGCATGACTGCTGCTCAACCAATAGCGACGTACCAGTCGGCGGCCATCATCGGCATCCCGGATCTCGCCGCACCACGCCAGCACCGGCAACCCGTGGGGATCCTGCCGGCGCTGACTGATGCTCGTCTCCAGTCGCGTCAGATGAAGACTGGCGGCGCGCCCCTGGTGGCGAACGGGCTGCGGTTCGACGGCCTCACCCAGCGCCATCGTCTGCGACAGCGCCTGAGACAACGTCAACCATTCGCCGGCGTGACGAATCCGCCGCGCGCCGGTCACCGCGGCCAGCCAGCCGCCACCGGCGGCGTCGAGGCGTTCGAGATCGGCGACGGCCGGCAGCTGCATCAACAGGTGCCAACCGGCTCCGAGCCCATCGGCCCAGCGCTGCTGCTCGGCATGGCCCGCGGGCAGCCGATGGCGCGGCCAGCTCAGAGGCTGGGGCATGCCCTGATGATTCAGCGAGACCAGCGGCATCGCCCGATCGGCACCGCTGACGCTGGAAGTCCTCGACCAGTAGAGCGCATGCGGCGCGTCCTCTGCCGTGAGCAAACCTTGCTGGGTGGCGTCGGCCATCAGTTGAGCAAACTTGTCGGGGCCGTTATTGGGACGTTTTGCCCGTTGCCAGACCTGCTCCAGCAGCGTCATGCCCAGGTTGTGCTGTCTCAGGGTATCGAGGGTGGCCGCCAGAGCGTCGCTCTGGCGCAGCACGCCTCGCGACAATGCCTGCTGGCGTGCCTGCTGCGGGGCTAGCTCGCGTCCCGCCGGGGCACTTGAAAAAGGGGATTCCCCCGCGAGCGACAGCGCTTCGTCGAGCAGGGATTCGGCATCCGCGCGCTCGAGATCTTCCGGCACCCGTTGCCCACGCGAGACATAGCAGAGCTTGAGCCGGTGACGCATGACCACGTCCAGCACGCTTCCCAGCCGCGCCGCTTCATCCAGCTTGGTCAGAATACAGCCCCACAACGGCTCCCCCGCTTCCATCGACGCCTGCTGCCAGGCCTCGATGACCTGCGCCAGGGTATCGCCATGACTGGCCGCATTGAGCACCAGCACCCGCCGAACCGTTGCCGGGCCGCTGCCCAGCCGCGCGATCTCGCCCATCAGACGCTGATCGCGCTGGCTCATGCCGACGGTGTCGATCACCGTCAGCTTTTTCCCCGAACTGCGCGACAGCAAGGCCCGGCGCGGCTGGGTCAGACGCGTCAGCAGGTCGCCGAGATCACCGTCCGCCTCCAGCGCATGGACTTCCGTGCCCAGCAGCCGCGCGTAGATACGCAGCTGTTCGGCGGCGCCGATCCGGTAGCTGTCGGTCGTCACCAGCGCGACATCCTTGGGGCCGTGACGCATCACGTAGCGCGACGCCAGTTTGGCCGTCGTGGTGGTCTTGCCGACGCCGGTGGGCCCGACCAGCGCAAACACGCCGCCGGCGTCGAACACGGCGTCCTCGTCCTCCAGCAACGACAGCCGCGAGCGCAGCTGACGCACCAGCCAAGCTTTCACTGCGGGGGATTCCGGGGCTTCGTCGCGCAACTCCTCCGGCGGATCCTGCAACACCTCATCGGCCAGCGTGGCGCTGAACCCGGCCTGAACCAGCTGCTGGCGCAAGCCGGTAATAAGCGTCGACACAACGGATGTCGAGGCGGATGGCGTGGAAACAGTGCTTTCGCGCAACATGATGCGGACATCATCGAGCAGCTGCCGGTTGAGCGCCTGCAGGGTTTCTACGGTCGCGTCACCGAGGGGTTCGGCGGCCGGTGTCGCGACGACGACCTCCGTCGTCGAAGGATCGAACTCGGAAAGCGCCTGCTCATGCTCCTGTTCGGGCATGGCAATGATCTCGACGCCGCCTTCGACGGAGCGGTTGGAAAGAATCAACACCTGATCCCCCAGCGCCGATCTCACTTGGCGCATGGCTTCGCGGCTGTTGCTGGCAATGAAACGCTGGACGCCCATGGCTTCCTCGGTAGCTCGAGGCAGCCACTCGGTCATCGCGGGCTGCTCTGGAAAATCGCGCCCACAGTCTGCCAGCCGAAGCGACTCGGGGAAGGATCGGAATGGCATTGAAATCGGCGCCAATTCGCCGCGTGAACGATCCCTACGAGATTGGGATCGATACGGCTCTATCGGCGTTTGAACACATGAAGTCTGCGAGGAGGATGGCTAGACGAGACCGACGCCAAGGTTCGGCGCCGGTTCGACGGTCGCGATCAGCTGTCGGTGAGTTGCTGGATCAGCGACTGAGTGGGATAACCGTCGGGGATGACGCCGATACTGCGCTGATAGTCACGCAATCCCGCGCGGGTATTGGGTCCGACCAGCCCATCCGGCGTGCCGACCTCGAAGCCGTGATCGTTGAGACCCTGCTGCATGCGGCGGATGCGATCCCGCGATAGTGCCGGCTCATCACGCGGCCAGTCGCTCTGGATACCCGGGCGCCCGGCCAGCCGATCCGACAGTGTCGCCACCGCCAGCGCATAGCTGGTCGAAGCGTTGTAACGCATGATCACGCGGAAGTTGTGACCCACCAGAAAGGCCGGCCCCTTGGCGCCGGCGGGCGCAATGACCGAGGCCTGATCGAAGTCCGGCAACGATTGGCCGTCGAGGCGCTTCACACCCTGCGCCTGCCAGTCCTGGGCCGCATGGCGCACCGATAGCTCGGTCTGCGAGTAATCGAAATCATCCGGCAGTGTCACCTCGACGCCCCAGGGCTGGCCGCGCTGCCAGCCGGAAGCATCCAGATAGTTGGCGGTCGAGCCCATCACGTCGGGAATGCTGCCCCAGATGTCGCGCCGACCGTCGCCATCTTCATCCACCGCATAGGCCAGGAAGCTGCTGGGGATGAACTGGGTATGGCCCATCGCCCCGGCCCAGGAACCCCGCATGCGATCGCGATCGATATCGCCATTCTGCAGAATCTTGAGCGCCGCCATCAGTTCGCTCCGCGCGAACGACTGACGGCGACCGTCGAAACCCAGCGTGGAGAGCGCGTCGATGGTCTCGAAGTCGCCGAAGTTGCTGCCGTAATTGCTCTCGATGCCCCAGATGGCGACGATCACTTCGCCAGGAACGCCGTACTGCTGCGTGACCTCCTCCGCCGTGGCACGATTTTCCGCGAGCCGTTCACGCCCGTTGGCGACGCGAGTCGACGATACGGCCGTGTCGAGATAGCTCCATATCTGACGGGTGAACTCCGGCTGGGAGCGATCGAGCTCGAGAATGCGCGGCTGGTAGCGGGCTTGATCGAAGGCTTCGGCAAGCGTTGCCTGGTCGATGCCCTCGGCAGCGGCGCGCTGGCGGAAATCGTCGACCCAGGCATCGAACTTCGAGGCATCCTGAGCGACCTCCGGGTCCGAATCCCGATCTGCCTCATCGTCTATCGCCGTCGTCGAGGACGCCTGCGAGTTCGATGGCTCGGACCGCGGCGATGCCGGCTGGGGTGAAGTCGCTCCAGACGGGTTCGTTCCCGAGGGGTTCGCGCTGGAAGTCGCACCCGCGTCCGAGGCGCTCGGCGCCGTGTGGGTATCGGCAACGCTCTGACAGCCCAGGAGGGCGAGACAGAGGCACAGCGAGAGTGTGGCTGGGGCCTTGACCGGCAATGAACGCTTCACGAGAGCACATCCTTAATGCTGAGTTCTTGATGCAGAGTTGTTCCGAAATCACGCTGGACGCGGTGGAGCTCACCATTGCGCCGCATCCGCAGTGTAGCGCATCCCATCACCGGGGGAATTCGAGGATGGCGAGGAAGCGACGGTAGAGGGTCACCGGCCAGCCCCGCTTTCAGCCACCGGCAGCGAGCGCCACGACCCGGTCGCCGGTGTCGCACCCTATAGCTAGGTGTATATCGGCATGGTACAGTCGGTGCGACACCCTCGTTCGAATCTCGTAAATCACCAGGTTTTTCAGTGATTTCGCTGCGCGCGAACGATGATCGAGCGTTTTCTACCCATCGCGCGTTTCGTGCAAAGAGGAGAGACACCATGCCGGGCCACATGCCTAGCCAGCGATCGCTGACATGCGCGACCTGCCGCATCGGTGCCCACGCTCCGTCGTCCCTTACCGGTACGATCCAGGACCAGACTCCCGCCTGGATGCTGGCCCCTCGCGGCGCTCGCCGCCCCTATCTGACCGATCCGCCTCGGCGTCTCTGAGCTGGCACGGAAGCTCGGGCGGCCAATAGCGTCGCTGCCCTCTCCGTTCGTCAGCCGCATCGTTGGGTAGATGAATGCTCCTGCCGCTTCGCGCGGAACAAGCTCACCAGGCCCCCGCGTCAACTCCTGATCCCGACGACACGATGCCATTCTCGTGCGACTGGCGACATCGCTTACACTGAACCAGGAAGCGATTGCAGACCCGGAGCGACAAACGCGAGAACGAAGCTCGACCCCTTGGCTCGCGGCCCTGTGCCGGGCCGAACTCGAGCCTCCCTGATCCCAGAATAGAGCGACAACTTCATGTCACTGCCGCTAATCGTTCTGCTGCCCCTGCTGGGCAGCCTGATACCGATGCTGAGCAACAACCAGCATCGAACGATCAATGCTTGGTCCACCGCGCTGCTGCCGGCCATTGCGCTGGGCATCGTCATCGCCCATGCGCCGGGCGTGATCTCCGGCGAGGTCTACCACTTCAGCGTGAACTGGGTGCCTCAACTGGGGCTCGATCTGGCGTTCCGGATCGATGGGCTCTCGCTGCTGTTTTTGCTGCTGATTCTGGGCATCGGGCTGCTGATCATTCTGTATGCCCGCTACTATCTGTCGCCGGACGACAGCATGCCGCGCTTCTACGCCTATCTGATGCTGTTCATGACCTCGATGATCGGCATCGTCATGGCCGACAACCTGCTGCTGCTGTGGGTGTTCTGGGAGCTGACCAGCCTGTCGTCCTTCCTGTTGATCGGCTACTGGTCTCAGCAGAGCGAGGCCAGACGCGGCGCTCGGATGGCGCTTGTCGTTACCGGCATGGGCGGGCTCGCGATGCTGGCCGGGTTCCTGCTGATCGGCCATATCGTCGGCACCTACGACATGCAGACCGTGCTCGACAGCCGCGACCTGATCCAGGCCGATCCGCGCTATCTGCCGGCACTGCTGCTGGTGCTGCTGGGCGCCTTCACCAAGTCGGCGCAGTTCCCGTTCCACTTCTGGCTGCCGCATGCGATGGCAGCGCCGACACCGGTGTCGGCATTCCTGCACTCCGCGACCATGGTCAAGGCCGGGGTGTTTCTGCTCGCGCGCATGCACCCGGCGCTGGCCGGCTCCCAGCTGTGGCTCTATATCGTCACTCTCACCGGGCTGGTGACGATGATCTACGCGGCCTATTTCGCCCTGCTCAAATACGACCTCAAGGGCGTGCTGGCGTTCTCTACCGTCAGCCATCTCGGCATGATCACCATGCTGTTCGGCCTGGACAGCAAGCTGGCGGTCGCCGCGGGCCTGTTCCACATCATCAACCACGCGCTGTTCAAGGCGTCGCTATTCATGTCAGCCGGCATCATCGATCACGAAACCGGTACGCGCGACATCCGCAAGCTCAGCGGCCTGCGCCACAGCATGCCGATGACCGCGCTGCTGGCCGGATTGGCCGCGTCATCCATGGCCGGCGTGCCCCTGCTCAACGGTTTCATCTCGAAAGAGATGATGCTGACCGAAGCGCTGGGGACCGGCATTCTCGGCGGCCTGGCCTGGCTGATTCCGGTGCTGGCGACGATCGGCAGCGTGCTGTCGGTGGCCTATTCGCTGCGCTATGTGCGTAACATCTTCTTTGGTCCCGAAGCCAAGGATCTGCCCCAGACGCCCCACGAGGCGCCGTTCATGATGCGGCTACCGATGCTGGTGCTGGTCGGACTCTGCGTGATCATCGGTCTGATGCCAGCACTGATGGTCACGGGGCTGCTCGATGCCGCCGCCCAGGCCACAATCCTGTCACCGCGCCCGGAGCTTCATCTGGCGATATGGCACGGGTTCAACCTGCCGCTGTTGATGAGTGCCGTCGCGCTGGCCGGCGGTGCCGGGCTCTATGCGGTTCGTCGCAATCTGTTCAACTTTCAGCGCCAGTTTCCGCAGCGCAACGCCCTAATGGCCTTCGAGCAGAGCATTCTGCGGCTCCTGCACGGAACGCAGACGGCGATCGACCGTCTCGAGAACGGCTCGCTTCAGCGCTACATGCTGTGGTTGATCATCGCCGTGCTGTTCCTGACCGGCGGCGGCCTGCTGGATCTCGAGCAGCTACAGGGCCCGCGCCAGCTGCAGGCCCTCGACGGCCTGCTGATCGTCGGCGCCGCAATTACCATCCTGGCCGGGCTGGGCACGGCGATCCTGCATCGGCGACGGCTGGTATCGTTGATGATGCTGTCTGTCGTCGGTCTGATGGTCTCGCTGGCTTTCGCGCGTTTCTCGGCCCCCGATCTTGCCCTGACCCAGCTGGCGGTCGAGGTGGTAACGGTGATCCTGCTGATGCTGGCGCTGTTCTTCCTGCCGCAGCGCACGCCCAAGGAGTCCAGCGGACCGCGAGTGGTCAGGGATGTGCTGGTGGCGGCGGGATTCGGCGGCGTGGTCGCGAGTCTCAACTACGCCCTGCTGACCCGGCCGCTGGATACCATCTCCGGCTTCTTCCTCGACAACAGCGTCAGCGGCGGCGGCGGTCACAACGTGGTCAACGTCATTCTGGTCGATTTCCGCGGTTTCGATACCCTGGGCGAGATCACGGTGCTGTGCATCGCGGCCATCGGCATCTACAAGCTGCTCAATCGCCTGCGCCTGTTCATGCCGTCGAGCGACAGCGAAGGCCGTCCGTGGTCGAAGGATCTCCATCCGATGCTGCTCGGGACGGTATCGCAGACGCTGCTGCCGCTGGCGCTGCTGGTTTCGGTCTATATCTTCCTGCGCGGCCATAACGAGCCCGGTGGCGGTTTCATCGCCGGGCTGGTGACTGCGGTGGCGCTGATCCTGCTCTACATCGCCCGTGGCGTGGATTGGTCCCAGCAGCGACTGTCGTTCAACTATCAACCGATCGCGGTGACCGGGGTCGCCATCTCCGCATTGACCGGGCTCGGCAGCTGGGTCTTCGGTCACAACTTTCTGACCTCCGCCTTCGGCCATTTCTCGATTCCCTACATTGGTGAGGTCGAGCTGGCGACGGCCATGCTGTTCGACCTCGGGGTCTATCTGACCGTCGTCGGCGCCACCCTGATGATCCTGGCCAACCTGGGCAAGTTGACGACACGCCATCGTCCCAGCAAAGAAAATGACAAGGAGACCGTCTGATGGAAGCGCTCTATGCCACCGTGACCGGTTTCCTCGCCGCCAGCGGCCTCTACCTGGCGCTGCGCGGGCGCACCTTCCCCGTTGTCGTGGGCCTGACCCTGCTCTCCTATGCGGTCAACCTGTTCCTGTTTTCCACCGGCGGCCTGACCACCAACGGCGCCGCGGTGATCCAGGAGGGCGTCAGCTACTACGCAGATCCGCTGCCCCAGGCTCTGGTGCTGACGGCGATCGTGATCGGCTTTGCCATGACGGCTTTTTCGGTGATTCTGGCGATGCGTGTGCGAGGCGATCTGGGTAGCGATCAGGTCAATGACCAGCGCGAAGAGTCGAAGGAGGACAAGTCATGATGCATCACTTGATCATCCTGCCGATCCTTCTGCCACTGCTGAGCGGCCTGCTGATGCTGGTCAAGCGCGACTCGGTGGTACTGCCGCGCCGCGCGATCGCCCTGATCAGCACCGCGACGCTGCTGGCGATCAGCGCCGTGCTGGTAGTCCAGAGCGACAGCGGCGAGATCACCTACTATGCGCTGGGTGACTGGCAGCCGCCGTTCGGCATCATCCTGGTGCTCGACCGACTCTCCGCGCTGATGGTGTGCCTGACGAGTTTCCTGGCGCTGGGTAGCGTGGCCTACGCCTGTGCCGGCGATGACCGCAAGGGCAGCAATTTTCACGGCCTGTTCCAGCTCCAGCTGATGGGTATCAACGGCGCCTTTCTGACCGGCGATATCTTCAACCTGTTCGTGTTCTTCGAGGTGCTGCTGATCGCCTCCTACTCGCTGCTGATGCACGGCGGTGGCAAGGACCGGACCCAGGCCGGCTTCCACTACGTGGCGTTGAACCTGGCTGGGTCGGCGATGTTTTTGATCGCTCTCGGTGTGCTTTACGGCACCACCGGCACCCTCAACATGGTGGACATGTCGCAGAAGGTGGCAACGCTCGATCCCAGCCGGCTGGGCTTGCTGAAGGCGGGGGCGTTCCTGTTGCTGGTGGTGTTCGGGCTAAAGGCGGCGATTCTGCCGCTCTATTTCTGGCTGCCGCGCGCCTACAGCAGCGCGCCGGCACCGGTGGCGGCACTGTTCGCGATCATGACCAAGGTGGGTGTCTACGCCATTCTGCGGATCTACACGCTGATCTTCGGGGGTAGCGCGGGGGAACTGGCCAATTTCGTCCAGCCCTGGCTGTGGTGGTTCGCGCTGGCGACCCTGGCGCTGGGTGGCGTGGGCGTGCTGTCGGCGCGCGATCTACGCAGCCAGGTGGCCTATCTGATCATCATCTCGGTGGGCACGCTGCTGGTCGGCGTCAGCATGAGTCGAGAGGCACCTTTCGCCGCCCTGCTTTACTACATGATCCATACGACCCTGGCCACCGGCGGACTGTTTCTGCTCGCGGATGCGATCAGCGAACAGCGTGGCAAGGCCGGGGCGCGTATCGTGTCCGGGCGCGGCGTCACTCAGCCGGCGCTGCTGGGTCTGTTCTACTTCGTCGGCGCAATGACCGTCGTTGGTCTGCCACCGCTGTCGGGTGCGATCGGCAAGGTGCTGCTGCTCGACTCGGCCCTACCCAGCGAACAGCCCTGGCTGTGGTCGCTGCTGCTGCTCTCGAGTCTCGCCGGGCTCATTGCCATGTCGCGCAGCGGTTCGGCGGTTTTCTGGAAGGCGACGCGTGGCGATGAGGAAGGACCGCGCCTGAAGGTCGCCATGCTGGCCGGCCTGATCCTGCTGATCGGTGCCTCGCCGGTGATGTCGATTCTGGCCGGCCCGATCACACGATTCACCGATGCCAGTGCCACGCAGCTGCTCGATCACAGCGCCTACGTCGAGGCGATCCTGTCCCACAACGTCGCTGGAGGTGATTCATGATTCCTCCCACTCGCTGGCTGCCGATGCCGGTTCTGTCCCTGCTGCTGCTGGTGGTGTGGCTACTGCTGCAGCACAGTATTTCACTCGGCCAGTGGCTTCTCGGCGGCTTTCTGGCGATCCTGATTCCGGTGCTGTGTCGTCCGTTCTGGGAGCGCCAGCCGACCATCAAGCGACCGCTGAAGCTGGTCGGCTACTTTTTCCGTGTCCTGGGCGACATCGTGACCGCCAATCTGCAGGTCTCGAAGTTGATTCTCGATCCTCGTGGCCGGATGCGCCCGGCCTTCGTCGAGTATCCGCTGACGCTGAAGGAGAATTTTCCGATCACCATTCTCGCCAGCACCATCACCATGACACCCGGCACCGTTTCGGCCCACCTGCGTCTGGATGGCAGGACTCTGCTGATTCACGCGCTGGACGTGGGCGATATCGACGCCCTGATCAACGACATTCACCAGCGCTACGAGCGCCCGTTGCTGGAGATCTTCGAATCATGATCGATACGGCTCTGTGGATCGCACTGGCGCTGTTCTGCGCCGCCATCGTGCTCAATTTCTATCGTGCCGTGGTCGGGCCGAGCCTGCCGGATCGCATTCTGGCGGTGGACACCATGTACATGAACTCGATCGCGCTGATCGTGCTGTTCGGTATCTGGGTCAACAACAAGGACTACTTCGAGGCGGCACTGCTGATCGCGATGCTGGGCTTCGTCAGTACCATTGCCGTCTGCAAGTATCTGCTGCGCGGCGATATCATCGAATAGGAGGCGAGAAGATGCTGGATACGATGATTGAAGGCGCGATCGCCTTCATGCTAATCGCCGGGGGTGCGTTTGCCTTCATCGGCTCGTTGGGCCTGACCCACCTGAAGGACTTCTACATGCGCCTTCACGGCCCTTCGAAGACCACCACGCTGGGAGTCGGCTGCACGCTGATCGGCGCACTTATCTTCTTCAGCCGCGAGGATGGGCCGGTGATCCAGGAACTGCTGATCACCATCTTCGCGTTCATCACCGCGCCGGTTTCGGCACATATGCTGGCCAAGAGCGCGCTGCACCATAAGCTCAAGCCGGATCCCCGCACCCGCGGCAATCCGGTCGAGCTGGAGAGTGAAAAGCCCCGGCACACGATCGAGGAATCCCCTCAGGGCGACTCTCCCCTGCCTTAGCTTTGGCCTTGGCCTGGGCCTAAAAACCGCCCGGGGAGTGCCTGGAACAGCGTGCGTCGCCCGCCACCGCGGCTTTACCAGCCTGCGGTGTGCTGTTCGACCAGATTGGCCAACAGGGTGATGTGCTCGGGGCGTTCGTTGAGTGCAGGGATATAGCGGTAGCGCCCGCCTCCGGCGTGCTGGAAGTATTCGCGGTTCTCGGCGTCGATCTCTTCCAGCGTCTCCAGGCAGTCCGCCGCAAAGGCGGGGCTGATGATGTCGACGCACTCGGTCTTGTCCGCGCCCCACGCCTTCAAGGTTTCGTCGGTGTAAGGCTTGAGCCACTCCTCCCGCCCGAATCGCGACTGATAGCTCTGGAACCACTCTCCCTTGCCCAGCCCCAGCTCTTCGGCCAGCAGCCGGCTGGTCGTCTGGCAGTGCCGAGCGTAGGGATCGCCGTTATCGACGTAGCGCTTGGGGATGCCGTGGTAGGACATCAGCAACCGACCGCGGTCGCCGTTAACCTCCCAGTGCTGACGAACGCTAGCCGCCAGCGCGGCGATGTAGTCAGGATGGTCGTGATAATCGCGCACGAAACGCAGTTCCGGCAGATGTGGGCAGGGATCCAGCGCCTTGGCCAGGCGCTGGAATACCGCGCCGGTGGTGGTACGCGAGAACTGCGGATAAAGCGGCAATACCAGAATGCGGTCGACCCCGGCGTCGCGCAGCCGCAGCCCAGCCTCTTCCATGCTCGGCTTGCCGTAGGTCATCGCCAGCTCCACCGGGATTTCCTCACCTTCAGAGCTTGCCAGACGCGCATGCAGCGCGCGCTGCTGGCGCCGGCCGATCGCCAGCAACGGCGACCCCTCCTCCTGCCATACCGAGGCGTAGGCCTTGGCGACCTTGGGCGGACGAATACGCAGAATCACGCCATGAAGAATGGGCCACCACAGCCAGCGCGGCGCGTCGATGACCCGTGGGTCGCCGAGAAACTCGCCCAGATACTGCCTCACCGCCTTGGGGGTGGGCGCCTCGGGCGTACCCAGATTGACCAGCATGACTCCGTAACGGGCCGTCATTTATACCACTCCTGTCCCTGCCATCTTGGGGCGAAATTCTATCACTATCGGTTTGCACGAACCCGATCATCTTATACGATCAAATCCATGTGTATAAGTTATGGATAACTTCATGTCGAAACCGCTGATCCTGATTCTGGGCGATCAGTTGAGCGAGGCACTGGACGTCCTCGCCAGCGCCCCGCCCAATGCCGTGGTCGCACTCTGCGAAGTCAAGGCAGAGGGAGACTACGTCCCCCACCACCCCCAGAAGATCGTGCTGATATTGTCGGCGATGCGTCACTTCGCCGATACCCTGCGCGACAAAGGGTATCAGGTCCACTACAGCGCGCTCGACGACGATGACAATCGCCAGGACCTGCTGGAAGAAGCCGAACGACTTGCCGACGCCTACGGCTGTGACGAGATCCGGGTGACACATCCCGGCGAATGGCGGCTGCTCGAACGCATTCAGCGTAGAGGGACGCGTTGGCGACTGTTCGAGGATTCACGCTTCTACTGCTCGATCGATGATTTCGGCGATTGGCTCGAGGGGCGCAAGCGCTTCCGGATGGAAGATTTCTACCGCCAGATGCGCCAACGTACCGGCCTGCTGATGGAAGATGGCGAACCCGCCGGCGGGCAGTGGAACTTCGACCATGACAATCGCCGGCCACTCGATAGCGACCTTGTCTTTCCCACTCCGCCAAGACACCGCCAGGACGAGATCACGCGGGACGTCACGGCGCTGGTGGAAGCGCATTTCGGCGATCATTTCGGCACGCTGGAGGGGTTCAACTGGGCGGTGACTCGACGTCAGGCGCTGACGGACCTGCGCCACTTCATCGCGCAGGCGCTGCCCGACTTCGGCACCTACCAGGATGCCATCAGCGATAGCGAACCGCTGCTGTTTCATTCGCGACTGTCGGCATCGATGAACATCGGCCTGCTTTCGCCAAGGGAGGTGTGCGAGGCGGCGCAGACGGCCTGGCAGCAGGGTCGTGCGCCGATCAACGCAGTGGAAGGCTTCGTACGTCAGATTCTGGGCTGGCGCGAATACGTGCGCGGTATCTACTGGCAACGAATGCCGGACTACAAGAGGGAGAATCGGCTCGACGCTCGGCGCGGCCTGCCCGACTTCTACTGGACCGCGGAGACCGATCTGCGCTGCGTGCGCCGTGCGCTGGAGATGACCCGCGACAACGCCCATGCCCATCACATTCAGCGGCTGATGGTCACCGGCAACTTCGCGCTGCTTTGCGGTGTCGCACCGGCGGCGCTTTGCGACTGGTATCTGGCGGTCTATGTCGACGCTTTCGAATGGGTAGAACTGCCCAATACGCTGGGCATGACACTCTACGCCGACGGCGGCTACCTCGGCTCCAAACCCTACTGCGCCTCGGGAAAATATATCGATCGCATGTCGGATCACTGCCGTCACTGCCGCTACGACGTCAAGCAGGTCACCGGCGAACACGCCTGTCCCTTCAACAGTCTCTACTGGCATTTTCTGGATCGCCATCGCGAGCAGCTGCGCGGCAATCATCGCATGAAACTCATCTACGGCAGCTGGGATCGCATGCAGGAAGACAAGCGGACGGCGATACTCGATCAGGCCGGAAAGTTCATCGACTCGCTCACCTTCGAGGCCGCATACGGCAAAGGCGATCACGCCAATGGCTACCGACGTCGCTGAGAAGCGAGAGCAGCAAGATCGGGACGACTAGCGAAGAAAGGATCGGATCGAGACGGGATGACAACCTGAACGAGACACGGCAAGAGAACTGCGCGAGAGCTGCATGGGAACTGCGTGAGAGCTGCAGCGACAAAGCAAACTTCCCTCCAAAGCAGGGCAAGTCAATTCTGAGCTTGCCGGAGGGAAACGGGGTGGATGAATGAAGAAGGGTGGCGGTTGCGGCGTTCGAACTGCGGGATCAGAAGACCAGCGGCATCCGGGATAACAGCGGGTCATGATAGCGCGCTTCGTGCCCGACGATCTCGTCGTTGGCGACCTGCTGAACCAGATAGGCGCGACGAATACCGGCCTGCTTCAGCTCGCCGTAGACATCGTCTAGCGAACGAAACAGCATCGGCTTGCCGCGCCGGGTCAAGATTTGCGTGGCCCCGTCTGCCGGTTCCAGCATGACCTGATAGTAGCGACTGCCGGCGTGGGCAATGACACGAATCTCGAAATTTTCGTGCTGTCGCTGATAGTGCGCGAACTCCGTGAGTTCCATGATTGACTCCTACAGGTGGATCGTTAGTGAATGAAAACTTCTTGCTTCGGGACTATCAGGGATCAAGCCCCCAAGTTTAAAAGACTCAGACTCAAGAGCCTTAGATGTAAGACTTTCAGCGCTAGTGATCGTTCCAGCGACGTCGTGACGAGATATGAAGCGACAGGCGCTACGTCGCAGCGATCCAGGAGGGTCGATACGGTAGACGTGGAAGCCGGGGCGGGCATGGGTTGCCAATTCCTTGCCAGGATTCGCTCGAGGATCGGCACGAGGCGGAAACAACCAAGCATTATGTCGGAGATCACATTCATGCCCGACATTGAACGGTAGTGTTGTGACAGGAAAATGACAGGCGCCGCCGTCGACGCCTTCACGAACGGTGATTACGAGCTCGGAGGGGTATTCAGCGAGGCGCTACTGATAATCGGCGGGGTCGATGGCCTTGCCCAGCGAGTTGCGATCGACCCATTTCCCCGCCTTGGCTTCCTTGTAGCGAAACACGACCCGGTCGCCGACGCTCACCGGTATCTCGGAGTCTTCGGTCTGGTAGCTATAGAGCTCGCCGTCGACGGTCAGCCAATGGCGGTAGAGATCCGGCATCCCCAACCACTCCTTGAACGGCCCTTCCCGCTCATGCTTCTCCAGTTGGCCGCGTACTTCGATCTTGGGTGTACGTTGACGACGCCCCCGCTGAAAACCGCCTGCCATGTTTGACTCCTTGATGTCTTTCCCACGTCGGCAATGCCGACGCGCTTCAGTTTGTATCGAGCTAACTGTTCGAGCTAACCGTATCGAACTAAACGTCTCGGCCTATTCGCATGCAGGCCTGTTCGCAGTGCTGACCTGTTCGTAGTGCTGGCCTATTCGTAGCGCTGACCTATTCATAGTGCTGCCCATAGCTATCCGGGGCGAGATCCTCGAACCGCGTGTACTTGCCGATGAACGCCATGTGGACAGTGCCGATGGGGCCGTTACGCTGCTTGCCGATGATCAGCTCCGCCAACCCCTTGTTGTCCGGGTTGTCGGCATTGTAGACCTCGTCCCGGTAGACGAAGGCGATGACATCGGCGTCCTGCTCGATGGCGCCCGACTCACGCAGATCCGACATCACCGGGCGCTTGTTGGGGCGCTGCTCCAGCGAGCGGTTAAGCTGCGACAGCGCCACCACCGGGCAGCCGAATTCCTTGGCAAGCCCCTTGAGCGAGCGCGAGATTTCGGAGATTTCCGCGGTACGATTCTCGGAGAGCCCGGGCACCTGCATCAGCTGCAGATAGTCGATCATCACCAAGCCGATATTGCCGTGCTCGCGAGCAATGCGTCGCGCGCGCGTGCGCAACTCATTGGGTGACAGTGCCGGCGTATCATCGATAAACAGCTGGCGATCCTTGAGCAGATTGACCGCCGAGGTCAGCCGCGGCCAGTCCTCGTCCTCGAGCTGGCCGGTTCGCACCCGCGTCTGATCGATCCGGCCCAGCGATGACAGCACACGCAGCATCAGCGATTCGGCAGGCATCTCCATCGAGAACACGACCACCGGCTTGTCGTTGGAGACCACCGCATGCTCGACCAGATTCATGGCGAAGGTGGTCTTGCCCATCGATGGGCGTCCGGCGATGATCACCAGGTCCGAGGGCTGCAGCCCCGACGTCATGTCGTCGAGATCGCGAAAGCCGGTTGAGATCCCGGTCATCTGGCCCTTCATGTTGAACAGCTCGTCGATCCGGTCGACCGCCTTGGTCAGCAGATCGCTCATGCCGATCGGCCCGCCAAACTTAGGTCGCGATTCGCTGATCTGGAACACCAGCCGCTCGGCCTCGTTGACCAGCTCGTCCGGGAGCCGTCCTTCCGGCGCGTAGGCGCTGTCGGCGATCTGACGCGAGGCCTGGATCAGCTTGCGCAGCGTCGCACGCTCACGGACGATATCGGCGTAGGCTCGAATGTTGCTTGCCGAAGGGGTGTTGCGCGCCAGTTCCGCCAGGTAGGCGAGCCCGCCCACGCTTTCGAGTTGGTCGCGACGCTCGAGGGCTTCCGACAGGGTCACCACATCGAGCGGATGGGAGCTTTCGGCCAGCTCGGCCATCGCGTTGAACGTCAGCCGGTGCTCATGGCGATAGAAATCGTCCGCGACCAGACGCTCCGATACGGTGTCCCAGCTGCTGTTGTCGAGCATCAACCCGCCGAGTACCGACTGCTCCGCCTCCAGCGAGTGTGGCGGCATCTTCAGCTGCGCGGTTTCCCGATCGTTGTCGACGCGTTGGTTCATGCTTGGCATTCATCCTGTGTCGTGCGCTGGACACGCAAGAATTCTCAGGCGCTCATTCTACCCAGTCGAGCGCGAGCACCGCCACGTCGACGGTCATGAAAAAGGCACGCAGGGCGTGAACCCTGCGTGCCTTGGTCAGACGTCGCGATCAATGATCGTGGTCGAGACTTACTCGGCCACCACCACCACACGGACGCTGGAAGTGACTTCGGCGTGCAACTGCAGCGCGATGTCATATTCGCCAGTCTGACGAAGCGGACCTTCCGGCATGCGCACTTCGCTCTTGGCGACTTCGATGCCGGCCTGAGCCATGGCTTCGGCCAGATCGCGCGGGCCGATGGAACCGAACAGCTTGCCTTCTTCACCCGCCTTGGCCACCAGAGACAGTTCAATCTCGGCGAGCTGAGCGGCGCGCGTTTCGGCCTGGGCCTTGCGCTCGGCAGCCTGAGCTTCGAGCTCGGCGCGCTGCGTTTCGAACGCTTCGACGTTGTCTTTGGTCGCCGGTACGGCCATGCCGTAAGGAACCAGGTAATTACGACCGTAACCGGGCTTGACGGTGACCTTGTCACCCAGATCGCCCAGCTTGCCGATGTTATCGAGCAGAATGACTTCCATTCTCGTGAACCTCTCGTCAATCACTGCGTGTCAGTCGACCGCGAAAATCCGCGAAGGTATCTACCAACGCCAACAGCAGTACAATCAAAATCGTGGGCCAGGTGGTCAACAGCAAGGCATAGAAGCCTACCAGCCAGAACCCGCTCATTCCCTTCAAACCAATAAACCCATGAACCAGCGCGACACCGGCAACCAGCAACGGTATCCAGGCCAACAGACTGGCGGCAGGAACGGCAAATACGACACCCACCGCCATCAGTCCGAGCAGCAGCAAAAGTTGTCGCCGCGAGAGCTTCAACGAATGAAACTCCTCGCGAAACCCGCCGGGGTTATAAAGCCCCGCCTGCCAGCTCCTGGCGAGTGCCAGACAGGCAATTCCCGCCAACAGCACTACCAGCCCGGTCGCACCGCCGATCACCAATGTCGCCATTCTCTCGGTGTCGATGCCCTGTGCCGCCAGCTGATCCAGCATGTTGGCCACTTCCGACGAGCTTTGCCGCAGCTCGTTGAGTAGCGGTCCGGTACCGCCGGTCGGTACGAAGATGCTCAGTTGCACCATCGCCATGCAGACGACGCTGCCGACGATCAGCGCTTCCGACCAGCGCATGCGTGCCCGCAGGACGGTCGCCATCAACGTCACCAGCAGGATACTGGACAACGGTACCGCATCGCCCTGAATCCACCACCAACCGGCAGGGATCGCCGCAGCGATCAGTACCGGCGCTGCCGGGGTCATGCCTCGGCGCAGCGTGACCAGACCCGCCACGGCGGCGCTGAACCAGAACAACCAGGGCACCAGCGCTGTCAGTGCGGCCGCCACCAACGCTTGCGGCGTACCGCGCATGATCCAACGGGCCAATGCCAGCATGACACCTCGTCAAGGTTTACCGGGTCAGGATTTACTGGTGGCTGTCGGAGTACGGCAGCAATGCCAGGTAGCGCGCCCGCTTGATCGCGGTGGACAGCTGACGCTGGTAGCGCGCCTGAGTACCCGTGATGCGGCTGGGAACGATCTTGCCGGTCTCGGTGACGTAGGCTTTCAGCGTATCGATGTCTTTGTAGTCGATGTACTTCACGCCTTCGGCGGTGAAGCGGCAGAACTTACGGCGACGGAAAAAACGTGCCATGAGAATCTCTCCTTAGCGAAATCGAATCAGTGGGTTTCTTCAGCAGCTTCGGAACGCTCGGGGCGCTCAGAACGCTCACGATCGCCACGCTCGGAGGGCTTGTCGTCACGGCGACGGCTCTTTTCTTCAGCCGGCTTCATCATCGGCGAGGCTTCAGTCACGACCTCTTTGCAACGCACGATCATGCTGCGGATGATGGCGTCGTTGAAACGGAAGATGTTCTCGATTTCGTCGAGAGTCTCACCGCTGCATTCGACGTTCATCAGCACATAATGTGCCTTGTGAATCTTGTTGATCGGGTACGCCAGGTGACGACGACCCCAATCTTCGAGACGATGCACGGTGCCGCCGTTCTCGGTCACGAGGCCGGTGTAGCGCTCGACCATGGCCGGGACCTGCTCGCTCTGGTCCGGGTGGACCATGAACACGATTTCATAATGACGCATGTTAGCTCCTTTCGGTTTGGCAGCTTCCACGCGGGCCCTCGTTTGAAGGGGTACCACGAGAAGCAAGGAGTCGATATCGGGTCGCGGCGCAAAACCACGTTGCCATCCAGATATTCAGACCAATTGACGCTCTGCTCGGGCAAATCGCCTGGATCAGACTCACCTGACCCGCCGATTCATCCCGTAGACGAGGCGCGCTCCGTGAGCATAGCCTGCCCACAGAACCGCGCAATTGTAGAGACCGATCGCCTCGGGTGCAAGCTCAAGTGGAGCTGGCACGCCCTCGCTGACGAACGGCTTCGAACAGACAGATGCCCGTGGCGACCGAGACATTGAGACTGGACACGCCGCCCTGCATCGGCAGCTTGACCAGTCCGTCACACGCTTCGCGGGTCAGACGGCGCATGCCCTTGCCTTCCGCCCCCATCACCAGGGCGCAGGGAACGGTGAAGTCGGCATCGAACACCAGCGCGTCGGCTTCCCCGGCCGTTCCGGTAATCCAGACCCCGGCCTGCTTGAGCTTCTCCATGCAGCGCGCCAGGTTGGTGACCTGAAACACCGGCACGCTCTCGGCCGCGCCGCAGGCGACCTTGCGCACCGTGGCATTGAGCGGGGCCGACTTGTCCTTGGCAACGATGACGCCATCGACACCGGCAGCATCGGCGCTGCGCAGACAGGCACCGAAGTTGTGCGGATCCGTCACCCCGTCGAGAATCAGAAAAAGCGGCGGCCGGCTCTGCTGCCATTGGTCGAGGCGCCACCATAGCGCCGTCTCATTCTCCGCGATCAGCGGCTCGGAAAAACCGATCACGCCTTGATGAGAGGCCTGACCCGAAATCACGTCGAGGGTTTCCCGCGGCACCCTTTTCAGCTCGCAACCAGCGGCATGGGCCTGCTGCAGCAACGCCTCGAGACGTTGTTCGGCATGCCCCTGCTGAATCCACAGCACTCGCGGTGGCTGCCCACGTTCGAACAGCGCGCGCACCGCGTGAACGCCATAGACGGGTTCGAGTCCGTCTGGCGTCCGGGGAAGATCCGGCGATCTGCCGGCTTGACGTCGATGGGTTGGGCGACTCATGGCGTCACCTACTCCATGCCGCGGAACGACAGATCACGGCACTCATCGCTTGCCCCGGCGCTGGCGCGGCCCGCGGGAGCGCCGCTTGGGAGCGCCACCCTCCTTGTTGCCGCTCGAGTCGCTGTTCGTCGAATCGTTATTCGCCGCCCCGTTACTCGTTGACTCGTCATTCGTCGAGTCATTACCCACGGCGTCGCTGCCGGACTTGCCACCCTGACGCTCGCGCTTGCCGGGGCGATTCTTGCTCGCTGAAGGCTTCGCGTTTCCGCCGCCCCCACCCGTCTTCTGGGCGCGCGGCGTGCGGCGATGACGCGGCGCCGCATCAGCGAGGTCGAAATCGATCTTGCGATCGTCCATATCGACGCGCGCGATGCGGACGGTGACGCCGTCACCCAGGCGATAGGCCACACCGCTGCGCTCGCCTTTCAGACGATGCTTCTCGGCTTCGTAGTGATAATAATCGGACGGCAGCGAGGTCACGTGGACCAGACCTTCGACATAGACGTCGTCGAGACGCACGAAAATACCGAACTGCGTCACGGCGGCGATGGTGCCTTCGTAGACTTCGCCGACCTTGTCGGAAAGGAATTCGCACTTCAGCCAGTCGGTGACGTCACGCGTCGCGTCGTCGGCGCGGCGCTCGGTCATCGAACAGTGCTCACCCAGCTCGATCATCTGCTCGAAGGTGTACGGGCACCAGGTAGAGGGCTTCTCCACCGGTGCGCCCTCGGCCCGCAGGACCGTCTGGGTCTGACGCGGGCCGCGAATGACGGAGCGAATCGCACGGTGCACCAGCAGATCGGGATAGCGACGGATCGGCGAGGTGAAGTGCGCATAGGCCTGATAGGCCAGCCCGAAGTGGCCATCGTTCTGGGGCGAATAGACGGCCTGACTCATCGAACGCAGCATCACGGTCTGAATGATATCGAAGTCCGGGCGCCCCTGGATCGCCTCGCGCAGCGCCTGATAATCCTTGGGCGTCGGCTCGTCGCCACCACCCAGCGTCAATCCCAGCTCGCCGAGGAACACGCGCAGGTTCTCGAGCCGCTCCGATGCTGGCGCCTGGTGCACCCGGTAGAGCGCCGGCAGGTCATGCTTGTCGAGGAAGCGCGCCGTGGCCACGTTGGCCGCCAGCATGCACTCCTCGACCAGCTTGTGGGCGTCGTTGCGGCTACGCGGGACGATCTTCTCGATCTTGCGCTCGTCGTTGAAGACGATCTGCGTCTCGGTGGTCTCGAAGTCGATGGCGCCACGCACGTCACGCGCCTGTCGCAACACCTTGTAGAGCGCATGCAGGTTTTCGAGCGACGGGACCAGCTCGCGATACTGTTCGCGCAGCGCCGACCCTTCCTCGCTGTCCGGCTCCTGCAACATGGCGCCGACCTGGTTGTAGGTCAGCCGTGCATGCGACTGGATCACCGCTTCGTAGAACTTGTAGCGACTGATGGTGCCGTTCTGCGAGATGTTCATCTCACAGACCATGGTCAGGCGATCGACGTGCGGGTTGAGCGAACAGAGCCCGTTGGAGAGCAGCTCCGGCAGCATCGGCACCACCTGACCGGGGAAGTAGACCGAGTTGCCGCGAACGTAGCCCTCGTTGTCCAGCGCGCTGCCGCCGCGGACATAATGGGAGACGTCGGCGATCGCGACGACCAGTTTCCAGCTGCCGGACTTGGTCTTCCAGGCGCAGACGGCGTCGTCGAAATCCTTGGCATCTTCGCCATCGATGGTCACCAGCGGCATCTCGCGCAGATCGATCCGTGCGGCCTTGTCCTCGTCCTTCACCTCCGCGGACATGCCGGCGATCTGATCGTCGACTTCCGGCGGAAAGTCCGCAGGAATATCGTGCGAGCGGATCGCGATGTCGATCTCGAGCCCCGGGTCCATTCGCTCGCCGAGGATCTCGACCACCTCGCCGACCGGCTGCTTGCGGGTCTCCGGCTGCTGAGTGATCCGGACCGAAACGATCTGACCGTCTTTCGCCCCACCGCTGACACTGTGAGGGATGATGACCTCCTGACTGATCCGCGAATTTTCGGGAATCAGGACCGCGAACTCGGAGGTATTCTGACGGAACACGCCGACCAGCGTCTGGGTATTGCGCGCCAGCACTTCAGCGATGGTGCCCTCGGCACGGTTACGCCGGTCCCGGCCGCTGATACGCGCCAGTACCACGTCGCCGTTGAACACGCGTCGCATCTGACGCGGAGGCAGCACCAGATCGGGTTTGACACCGTCATGGCGAATCAGGAAACCCATGCCGTCCCGGTGACCCTGAACGCGCCCCTTGATCAGATCGAGCTTGTCGATCAGTGCGTAGGCGCCCTTGCGATCCTTGAGGATCTGACCGTCGCGCTCCATCGCCGCGAGCCGGCGACGCACCGCCTCCAGCTGGTTGTCATCTTCGAGCCCCAGCATGGCGCTCATGTTTTCGTGGGTAATCGGCTTGCCGTACTCCTCAAGGCGCGCGAGCAAGTACTCACGGCTGGGTACGGGACTGTCATATTTGTCTGCTTCACGAGCCGCGTGCGGGTCGTCATCCAATGTCCAATGAGTCATGCAACCATCGTCCTTGCGTTGAGCCTACTGGGCTTGGGCTGTGGAGAGAATTCACGCGGCAGGCGGCTTGAGCCGTTCAATTTTTTTGGATTCATGCGCCAAGTATAGCGGTCACGCCTGCCTGACCCAACCATGCACTGTGCAAACGGGGCAATAGCGTTGACGAAGAGCCACCGTGGAGCGCCGCAGTGGCAAGGTTCGGGAGGATAAATCGCCGACAAT
>NZ_MSDP01000033.1:0-20546 GCF_001937155.1 Salinicola sp. MH3R3-1
GAAAGTACACTTGCCGGGCATCGCCAGACGCTGGCCAGGGAGCGTCGCCAGTCCGAGGATTGCGATCGGGAGCGCGAGGCACTCGAGCCGCAGCTCGCTAGCGCCCGGCAAGCCCACGAACAAGCCCGACTCGACGATCGGGAAGCCCAGCCGCAACTGGACGAGGCCCGCCAGCTGGCCGCCGATCTCGAGCACCAGCGCCAACAGCTCATCCAGCAGCAGCGCGAGCACCGCCAGCTCGCCGAGGCAACGCAGGCCGACGCGCAGCGCCGAACGCAGTTGCAGGAAGCACGCCAGCCACTCGAGACACGCCTTCGCGAGCAGCAGGCGACCCTCGAAGGGCTGCTGAAAGGCGCTGGCGAGCCGGGCGAGCGTCCAAGCGCCCATGAACTGCGCTCGACCCTGAATCGCCGGCGCGATCTGGCGCAAGGTGAGTTGCAGGCACTGCAGGATCTGCAGCAGGACTGGCGTGAAGGAGAACGGTTACGCCAAGAGCAGACCGAGACGCGCCGACAGCTCGACAGCGAGCGCCGCCGGCTACAGGAGCTGGAAACTCAGGGCAAGCAGGCCGCACAGCGGCTCAAGGCGGCGGAATCCGAAGAGACGCTGATCCGCCAGCAGATCGAAGGCGCCCGGGCTGCGCGAAGCGACAGCGTCGAACAGCTGCGCCAGCACCTGAGTGACGACGAACCTTGTCCGGTCTGTGGGGCGACGGCTCACCCCTACCGACACGCGCCACCGGCACACCCCGGCGCTGCCATGATCGAGGCAATCGAGGGTCAGGAACGACAACAGCTCGACAACCAGCGCGAACAGGTGGAAAACGCCCACCACGTCTATCACCAGTGCAGCGCCGATTACCGCGCCTGCCGCCAGGGCCTGCTCGAACGCGAGCGCCAGCTCGAGACGCTGTCCCGGCAGCTCGATCAGGCCGAGAGCGCCATTGACGCTCACGCCGCGGCCCCGACCCTGCGTCAGAGCGAGGCGGCCGGCGGCTGGTTCGAGGCGCGGCGCGAACGGCTGAACCAGCAATGGCGTCAGGCCAGCGACCAGCTCTCCGCGCTCGACGAGGCGGAACGTCTGCTGCAGCCGCTGGAGGCCGAATGGCAGCAGCTGTCACTCGAACTGGGCAAGCTGGAGGAGCGCCATTCCCTGAACCGCGAGCGTCTGCACACGCTCGAGGCGTCACTGCCCTCGTTGCAACAGCAGGTGGACGACACCGGATCACGACTTGCAGCCCAGCTCGGCAGTCACGACTCCGTTCCGGCCTGGCAGGCGGCACTGGAGCAGCGACGCCAGCAGGCGGAAGCGACGCTCGAGGAACATCGAACGCGCTGGCAGACGCTGGCCCAGACCCGGACCCAGTTGACGCAGCGACTGACGGATCTCGAGCAGCGCCAGCGAGAGGCGCAGACGGAATTCGACGAGCTCGACGGCGACTGGCAAGCCTGGCGCCGCGAGCGTCCGGCGCTGGACGACGACACGATCGACACCCTGCTGGCGGTTAGCGAGGCGGATCACCGCCGCCGCCGGGAGCGCAGCGCGCAATCCGAGCGCGACCTCGCCGCCGTCGCCGTCAAGCGCGAGGAACGTCAGCAGGCGCTACGCGAGCAGCGCCGCGCGCTCCTTCCGACCCGAGACGAAAACCAGTTGCTCGATGACGCGGCTACCCGCGAACTGGCGGCACGGTTGATCCACCAGCGCGAGACCGCTGAAGCCCTGACCCGCCAGCGAGACGAGCGTCAGGAAACCCGCGACGCCGCCCAGCATCAACTTCGTGAAGACGATCGTCGTCGTCAGGCGCAGCGCGATGGCGCCCAGGAGCGCGAATCGGCCCAGCACGACGTCAATCGCTGGGAGCGCCTGAACGGCCTGATCGGCAGTGCCGACGGCAAACGTTTCCGGCGCATCGCCCAGGCCTACAATCTCGACCATCTACTGACCCACGCCAATCAGCATCTGCGCGCGCTAACGCCACGCTACCGATTGATACGCGGCGGCAGCGAGCTCGGCATTCTGGTGATCGATGGCGACATGGCCGACGAGCGCCGCTCGGTCCACTCGCTCTCCGGCGGCGAAACCTTCCTGGTGTCGCTGGCGTTGGCGCTGGGGCTGGCGTCGATGGCGTCTCACCAGCTGGCGATCGAATCGTTGTTCATCGATGAAGGATTCGGCAGTCTCGACCCCGAATCGCTGGCGTTGGCGATGGACGCGCTCGACGGCCTGCAGGCTCAGGGGCGCCGCGTGGGGGTAATCTCTCACGTTCAGGAGATGCACGAGCGGATTCCGCTACAGATCCGGGTCGAACCCAGCGGCAACGGGGCCAGCCGGCTGGTGATTCAGCGCCGTTGACGGCCGGCTATCGCCCGCAAGCTGCGCGCGCGAAGTCGGCGCCATGAGTCACACCTCGATCGCCGCCCGGGCCATGACCTGAGCGGCGGCACCTCTGGCGGCGGTGAACGTGCTGTCTTCGATGATCTTGATCGGAACGGATTGCGACTGCCTGAGCAGATCGTTTTGATGGGCCTCGAAGTAGGCCAGCGCCGGCTCGATCAGAGGCCCTTTCAGCCACATCAACGACCCGCCCAGAATCAGCATCGACGGGTTGAGCGTGTGATGCAGGTTGAGCATCAGCAGCCCCAGTGCTTCTCCGGCGCGCTGAATCAAGGCTTGCACGTCCGCCTCACCGGCCCGGGCCTGTACCGAGGCGCTGAGGCTGTCATCGATATCGAGTCCCAGCGACTCGCGCAGCGCCCAACCGCTGACCAGGGTTTCGGCACAGCCGCGGTTGCCGCAATGGCACAGCGCCCCGCCCGGCTGAATCACGGTATGCCCGATCTCACCGACCAGGCCCTGATAGCCGCGTGGCACCACGGGGAAATGTTCACCGCTGACCACGCCGCAGCCGATACCGATATCGGCGCTGATGTAGGCGAGCGACTCGGGCGGCATGCCCTCGAAAAAATAGAACTCGCCGAACGCCGCCGCGTTGGCCTCGTTGTCCAGTAGCCAGACCCCGTCCGGTAGATCCGGCTCTTCCCGCAGCAGCGCCAGAAAATCGACGTCGATCCAGCCCAGATTGGGCGCCAGGCTGAGGATCGGCGCGGTGGGAGAGACGGGGCCGGGCACCGCGACGCCCAACCCCAGACAGCGCCGACCCGCGATGGCGGGCGCTTCGCGTAGCTGGTTCAGCAGCTTCGCCAGACGCGTTGCGGTGGAAACGGGATCGGCGGGCGGCGCTTCCTGATGGCTGCTTGCCAGAATCTCCCCGACGAGATTGCAGGCAACTAGCCGCAGCCCCTTGACCCCGACTTCGGCACCCAGCATGTAGTGACGCTCCCCATCCAGATAGAGCGCGCGCCCCGGCCGGCCACCGCCGCGCGCGTGCAACTCTCCTTCGCGTAGCCAGCCTCGTTCGACCAGCGTTTGCACCACACTGCCTACCGTCGCCTTGGTCAGGCCTGTCTCGAGCGCGATATCGGCCCGAGACAAGCCCGGGCTTCGCCGCACGGTGCTCAGAATCGTGCTGCGATTGAGGCTCTTCAGATAGTTGAGATCACCGGCTGTTTGCGGGGTGAAGGAGTTGGGCATGGGAAAGAGGACAGCGTCGGGTGGCGGTGGATACAGCGACTATACCAAAGCCCGCTGAGATCGACCGAGAAGCACCACCATCATGAGCCTTAAGTCTTAGATCCATTAGTCTCAAAGACAATGGTCTTAACACCAATGGTCAATGGCAGCCGGCACCACATGCGCGCATGATCGCCCTCAACTTAGTTAATAGGTTTTACTAACCTTCAGGAGCCTTCATGCCGTCAGCCATCTATCCCGGTCTCGAAAGCAAGCGCGTGGTCATCACCGGCGGCGGTTCCGGCATCGGCGAGGGCCTGGTACGTGCCTTCGCCGAGCAGGGCGCCGAGATCCACTTCATCGATATTATCGATGACGCCCAGGCGCTGGCCGAGGAGCTCGGGAGCAATGTCCATTTCCATCAATGCGACCTGACCGATGCCGGGGCGCTGATCGCGACGCTCACCGCCATCGGCGATGTCGACATCCTGGTCAACAACGCGGCAAACGACGACCGCCACCGCCTCGAGGATATTACCCCCGAGTATTGGGAAAATCGGATGGCGGTCAATCTGCGCCATCTGGTGCTGGCTGCTCGCGAAGTGGCGCCTGCCATGCGCCGTCGAGGTGAGGGCGTCATCATCAATCTGGGCTCGATCAGCTGGCATCTCGGGCAGCCCGGCCTGGTGCTCTACGAGACTGCCAAGGCCGGCATCGAGGGGCTGACGCGAGCGTTGGCGAGCGAGCTTGGCAGCGACGGCATCCGCGTCAACTGCGTGATTCCCGGCAATGTCAAGACGCCACGCCAGTCGCGCTGGTACAGCCCCGAGGATGAAGAGCAGATCGTCGCCGAACAGAAGCTCAAGGTCCGTATCCATCCTCATCACGTGGCCTCCATGGTGCTCTTCCTCTCCTCGGACGCCGCGGCCGCCTGTACCGCTCACAACTATTGGGTCGATGCCGGCTGGCTCTGATCGCAAGCTGCCTCGGAACCCTCATCGAGAGACCATTGGAGTTCAACAATGCCAACATCAAGCACTTCACAAAATCCTGTCGTGGTTCTACTTATCTGCTGCGTGGCCGCCATTGGCGGCTTCCTGTTCGGTTTCGATAGCGGTGTCATCAACGGCACTGTCGACGGCCTTCAGCAGGCTTTCCAGTCGGAAAGTGTCGGCACCGGTTTCAACGTCGCCTCGATGCTGCTGGGCTGCGCCGTCGGCGCCTTCTTCGCCGGCCGACTGGCGGATAAATTCGGCCGCCGTACGCTGCTGCTGGTCGCTGCCGTGTTCTTCATCATCAGCGCCTGGGGCTCAGGCATCGCAGGGGGATCATTCGAGTTCGTGATCTATCGGATACTGGGCGGTCTGGCAGTGGGTGCGGCCAGCGTCATGTCGCCGGCCTACATCAGTGAAATCGCCCCCTCGCACCTGCGCGGCCGATTGGCGACCATTCAGCAAGTCGCGATCATCGGCGGACTGTTCTTCTCGTTTCTCAACAACTACGCCCTGGCCAATATCGCCGGCGGCTCCACCGCCGAGCTGTGGTTCGGTTTTGAAGCCTGGCGCTGCATGTTCTGGATGGAACTGATTCCGGCCGGCATCTTCCTGATCGCGCTGATGTTCATCCCGGAAAGCCCGCGCTTTCTGGTCAGTGCCGGACATGACGACAAGGCCAAACGCGTTCTTCGCCTCGTCTACGACGAAGCCGGAACCGAAAAGCGCCTGGCAGACATTCACGCCTCGCTTTCCAACCGTCATAAACCGCGCCTGTCGGACCTGATCAACCCCGCTACCGGCAAGCTGCTGAAACTGGTCTGGATCGGCATCGGCCTGGCGGTGTTCCAGCAGCTGGTCGGGATCAACGTGGTGTTCTACTACGGTGCGGTACTGTGGCAGGCGGTCGGTTTCTCCGAAAGCGATGCCCTGATGATCAACGTCATCAGCGGCGCGGTCAGCATCGCGGCCTGCCTGGTCACGATCGGTCTGATCGATCGTATCGGTCGCAAGCCGCTGCTGTGGGCAGGGTCGGTGGGCATGACGATCACCCTGGCAATTCTGGTCTACGCATTCTCTACCGCAGAGATCGTCAACGGCAGCCTGGCGCTCTCCTCGGGCAACGGCATCCTCGCCCTGCTTGCGGCCAATGCCTACGTCTTCTTCTTCAACGTCTCCTGGGGCCCGGTAATGTGGGTCATGCTCGGGGAGATGTACCCCAACCAGGTGCGCGGGTCGGGACTGGCCGTTGCCGGGCTGTTCCAGTGGGTCGCCAACTTCGCCATCACCATGACCTTTCCGATCATGCTGGCGTCGATCGGCCTCACCGGCGCGTATGGCTTCTACGCGATCTGCGCCCTGCTCTCGGTCATCTTCGTCGCTCGCTTCGTGCGCGAGACCAACGGCAAGGAACTCGAGGATATGGCGTACGAGTGAGCGGCCAATACGCCGTGATCTAAGCGTCACGTAGCTTGCAACGAGCAAGGCCCGCGCCGGATGGCGCGGGCCTTCTTTTTGGGACACTTTCTCCTAGCCCGTTCTCGAGGTTCTCTCTATACCCTTCCTGAGCCGCCTTCCCATACCTTCTCTAGGGAACAGCACTTCGAACGGCGACAGTCACGCTGGGAACCCTGGACTCTATCTCTTCATCCCGCCATCTTCGCGGCGATCTCGGCCACGTGCTTGCCCTGGAACCGGGCGATCGTCAGTTCGTTCTCGCTCGGGGTACGACTGCCGTCGGCGTTGGCCAGCGTCGTCGCGCCGTAGGGCGTTCCGCCGGTGATCTCGTTCATGTTGGAGAGCTCCGGGCAACTGTAGGGCACGCCGACGATGACCATGCCGTGATGCAGCAAGGTGGTGTGGATCGAGGTCAACGTGGTTTCCTGGCCGCCATGCTGGGTCGCCGTCGAGGCAAACGCGCTGCCGATCTTGCCGATCAGCTTACCCTGCGCCCAGGGGCCGCCAGTCATGTCCCAGAAGTTGCGCATCTGGGAAGTCATGTTTCCGAAACGGGTCGGGGTGCCGACAATGATGGCGTCGTATTGTGCCAGGGCATCGGGCCCTTCGATCAGCGCCGCCTCCTGATCGACCTTGTAGCCGGATTTCACCGCCACCTCTTCCGGCACCAATTCAGGCACGCGACGGATGTCGACCTGTGTACCGCTGACACCTTCGGCGCCCTGCGCGACAGCCTTGGCCATGGTCTCGATGTGGCCGTAGCTCGAATAGTACAACACCAGCACTTTGCTCATAGGAGTTCTCCTGAAGAGATCGGGTTTTTACGACGAACCGCCTCTCAGGCTAGCCCGCGCGATGAGGCGATGCCATCACCGGGCCACTGCATTTTTTGCGCCGGAACCCGCGAAGATATCGAACGCTTTCCGAGCATGGGATCACCACTCCACCCGCCACGCCCGTCGGTTCAGCCGTTTGTTGGCAGGCAGGATTAGCCGCTATTCTGTCGGCACACCCACCCAAAAGTGGTCCACGTTGGTGGATCGGAGCCAGTGATGACGACTTCCCGCGACCTGCTGACGAGCCTGATCGGCTTCGATACCGTCTCCCGCCATTCGAACCTCGAGCTGATCGACTTCGTCGAGCGCTACCTCGCGTCTCATCAAGTCGTGTCACAGCGCATCAGCAACGCCGATGGCAGCAAAGCGAATCTATTGGCTCGCATCGGGCCGGCGGTCGAAGGCGGTGTGGTGCTTTCCGGTCATACCGACGTGGTCCCGGTAGACGGCCAGCCCTGGAGCAGCGATCCGTTCACCCTCACGGACAAGGGCGACGGTCGTCTGTATGGTCGCGGCAGCTGCGACATGAAGGGGTTCCTCGCCTGTGCCCTGGCGCAAGTACCCGCCTGGCAGGCGCTGGATCTGAAGCGGCCGATCTATCTGGCGTTCTCGTTCGACGAGGAGATCGGCTGCCTCGGCGCGCCTTCGATGATCGAACGGCTGATGGCGGACGAGCCGCTGCCCGGCGCGGTCATCATCGGCGAGCCAACCTCGATGCAGCCGGTGGTAGCGCAGAAAGGGATCACCACGATGCGCACCACAGTGACCGGCAAGGAGTCGCATTCGAGCCAGATCAACCAGGGCGTATCGGCGATCCACGTCGCCGCGAGGCTGGTGACTCAGATCGAAGCGATCATGCAGGAGCTGGTCGACGAAGGTGCCCTGGAATCCGTCTTCAACGTCCAGCATTCGAGCCTGCACGTGGGTCTGATCGAAGGCGGCACCGCGATCAATATCATGGCGCGCCACTGCCAGTTCGACTGGGAGATCCGTCATCTGCCCAGCGACGGCTTCGATGTCGTCTTCGCGCGTTTCGAGCGCTACGCCAGAGCACTCGAGGCCGAACTCCAGCAGCGCGCTCCGGAGATTCGCATCGTCACCGAGCAGATGGTCGACACCGTGCCGGCGCTGGCCGATCGCGACAACGCCGCAGCCGTCGAACTGTGTCGTGAATGCCTCGGTGACCCGAATCTAGAGACCGGCGGCGTCGCCTACGCGACCGAAGGCGGCCAGTTTCAGCGCGTCGGCCTGCCGACCCTCGTCTGCGGCCCGGGCAGTATCGAACAGGCCCATCAGCCGGACGAGTACATTGAGATCAGCCAGCTCGAGGCCGGCGACCGATTCATGCAGCGATTGGGCGAGCGGCTGACGCGATGAGTGCTGCCGCCTCCCGCTTTCATCGACCAACGGAGACCCTGATTCATGACCATGCCCGCCCTCGCCGTTCGCCGCACCGCGCTGGTCGCCGTCTACGGCACGTTGAAGCGCGGTTTGCGCAATCATCACTGGCTTGATGGGGCCGAGTTCGTCGGTAGCGATGTCATCACCACCGCGACGCTCTACGATATCGGCCCTTATCCAGGCGCCAAGGCCGAACCGTCACGGGGCATCGAGATCGAAGTCTTCCGCGTCGACGCGGTCTGCCTGAAGGGACTGGACCGGCTGGAAGACTATCGAGTACGCCGCCCGAAATCCGGCGACTACGATCGCGCCGTTCACGACACCGCGTTCGGCCCCGCCTGGCTCTACTTGTACAATCGCGACGTCGCGGGCTGCCCGGTAATTCGCCAGGGCGGCTGGCCTATGGTGGCGTAGATCCCGGGTTTGTCCCGCCACCATCAGTCACGCATCGAAGAACACTTTCAGCACGTGGTCCATGTGCACTTCCATCGCTTGTCTTGCCGCGTCGGGATCGCGATTTTCGATCGCGTCGAGAATACGTTGATGATCGTTCTGTGACTGACGCGGCATGTCGGTCTCCATGAACAGCTCCTGCAGACGACGAAACATCTTGCCGTACTGGTGCCCGAGCAGATGCTTGATGGTCATGGCATAAGCGGCGTTGCCCGAGGCCTCGGCAATCCGAATATGCAGCAGCCGGTCGCCCGCCTGGTTGCGCCCGCCGTGGCGGTTGTCCTCGACATTGCGCGCGTAGGCGGCACGCATCGCCGCGAGATCGTCCTCGCTGGCGTTGATCGCCGCCAGCGCCGCGGTTTCGGGTTCCAGATAGCGTCTCGCCTGCAGCAGCGAGAACGGCGGGATTTCCTGATCCAGATCCAGCTCGATCTCGCTGGCGAACTCCGGGTCCAGCGCCCACCCCTCCAGGCGCCGTGCCGCACTCATCACTGACGACTCGACCTCGCCCGAACGCTCCAGCACCAGCACACCATGGCCGACGCGAACCTCGACCTGCCCCACTACCTCCAGCGCGATCAGCGCCTCGCGCACCGATGCCCGGCTGACGCCAAGCTGCTGGGCCAGATCGCGCTCCGGCGGTAGCAGGCTGCCGGGCGGGAACTCACCCTGTTGAATCAATACCAATAGCTGATCGGCAATCTGTCGATAGAGCCGCTGCGCGCGAATAGTCTGGATCGGCATCCATCGATCTCCCGGTTTCATGAGCAGGACGAGTTAGACATTGGTCGCAAATTCGAACGTTTTCACCGGCCTGGCCGGGACTATTAGACGTTTGGCGATTTGCGGGCCGTTTCCACAAAGGATAATACTTGGATCAAAGGTCAGGCCTTTAGACATTAGAACCAAACCTGTGCTGAGAAGCAAAAAGCCCAGAAGCAGAAAAGTGCAGATCAAAACCGCTTTCAGGAGCCATCGGTCATGCGACTCGCCAACAAAACCGCTTTGATCACCGCCGCCGGTCAGGGCATCGGCCGTGCCACCGTCGAGCGATTCCTGGCCGAGGGGGCTCGAGTCATTGCCACCGATATCTATGCGGCCAAGCTCGAGGGGCTGGAAGACGCTCAGTGCCACGCCCTCGATGTCACCGATTCCGAGGCCGTGCGCACGCTGATCGAGTCACTGCCGCCGCTGGACATCCTGTTCAACTGCGCGGGCACTGTGCCGAGCGGTTCGATCCTCGAGTGCGACGATGACCAATGGGCCTTCGCCCAACGGCTCAACGTCGACTCGATGTTCTACACCATACGCGCGGCGCTGCCGGCGATGCTGGACAACGGCGGCGGCAGCATCATCAACATGGCGTCGCTCGCTTCCAGCGCCAAGGGCGTGGTCAATCGCTTCGCCTACGGCACCACCAAGGCGGCCGTGGTCGGGCTGACCAAATCCGTCGCCGCCGACTATATGACTCGCGGCATCCGCTGCAACGCAATCTGTCCGGGCACGGTCGACTCCCCGTCCCTGCGCGAACGCGTCGCCGAGCAAGCGCGCCAGCAGGGCCGCACAACCGAAGAGGTCTTCGCCGAGTTCATTGCCCGCCAACCCATGGGCCGCCTGGGCAAGGTCGAGGAGATCGCCGCGTTGGCGACGCATCTGGCCAGCGACGAAGCCTCGTTCATTACCGGCACGGTGCAGATGATCGATGGGGGCTGGTCCAATTGATCTCTTGAGTTCTCGTAGCTCGTAGCTCGTAGCTCGTAGCTCGTAGCTCGTAGCTCCCAACTAGAGTCTATTCGCTAATGCATACAGAAAAGGAAAACGCATGAAACTGCTACGCCACGGCCCCAAGGGTCAGGAAAAGCCCGGCCTGGTCGACGCCAACGGGATCGTTCGCGATCTGTCCGGCCAGATCGACGACATCGCTGGCGACGTGCTCTCCGATGCGGGTCTGGCCCAGCTGGCCAAGATCGACATCGACAGTCTTCCTGAAGTGGCTGCAGGCGCGCGCCTCGGCCCCTGCGTCGGTCGTGTCGGTAAGTTCATCTGCATCGGGCTCAATTATTCCGATCACGCCGCGGAAACCGGCGCCGAAGTGCCCGCCGAGCCGGTGATCTTCAACAAGTGGACCAGCGCCATCTGCGGCCCCAACGACGACGTCGAGATCCCCCGCGGCTCCCAGAAGACCGACTGGGAAGTGGAACTCGGCGTGGTCATCGGCAAGGGCGGCCGCTACATCGAAGAAGCCGACGCCATGAGCCACGTCGCTGGCTTTTGCGTGGTCAACGATGTTTCCGAGCGCGAGTATCAGCTCGAACGTTCCGGCACCTGGGACAAGGGCAAGGGCTGCGACACTTTCGGCCCGCTCGGCCCCTGGCTTGTCACCCGCGACGAGATCGCCGATCCGCAGAATCTGGACATGTGGCTCGAGGTCGACGGCAAGCGCTATCAGAACGGCTCGACCCAGACCATGGTGTTCCAGGTCCCGCACCTGGTCGCCTATCTCAGCCGCTTCATGAGCCTGCAGCCAGGCGACGTGATCTCCACCGGCACCCCGCCGGGCGTCGGTATGGGCCAGAATCCGAAAGTCTTCCTCAAGCCGGGTCAGACCATGCGCCTGGGAATCGAAGGGCTCGGCGAGCAGCAGCAGCGCTGCGTCGAGAGCTGACACGCAGGACGCCACCCGCTGCCGACCGTGTCGGAAGGGGGTGGTACAACATAATTGGCCTGACCATTGGGCCTATAGGCAGTTTTCGATATCGCCATACTGGAGCGCTTTCATGCAAGTCGTCGTCTGTTCGAAACCGAACGAGATGGCCGTCATCGACCGGCCGGTGCCCGATTGCGCGCCCGGTGAGGCGCTGGTGGCGATCCGCCGCATCGGTATTTGCGGTACCGACATTCACGCCTTCGGCGGTAATCAGCCCTACTTCGTCTACCCCCGTGTGCTGGGTCACGAGCTGAGCGGCGACGTGGTCGCAACTGCCGACGACGTCGACGCCAGCCTCATCGGCCAGGCGGTCTACGTCATTCCCTACCTGCACTGCGGCGAGTGTCGGGCGTGCCGTCAGGGTCGTACCAACTGCTGCCAGAAGCTCGAGGTGATCGGCGTCCATCGCGATGGCGGCATGGCGGAGCTGCTCAACGTGCCGGCTTCGCATCTCGTGCCGGTGCCCGATCTCTCGGCGGAAGCGCTGGCGCTGGTCGAGTGTCAGGCCATCGGCGCGCACGCTGTCCGGCGCGGCCAGGTCGAGAGAGACGAGCTGGTCGTCGTGGTCGGTGCCGGGCCGATCGGTATCGGTGTGCTGCAGGTGGCCAGGAGCCGCGGTGCGCGGGTGGCGATGATCGATACCAATCGTGATCGGCTGGCGCTGTGTCGCGACGAACTCGGCGCCGATGCCGTCTGGCATGCCGTCGAAGACGATGTGGTGGCCGAGATCGAGGCGATCAACGACGGCGCCCTGGCCGATGTGGTATTCGATGCCACCGGCAACCCCCAGGCGATGAATCGCGGCTTCGACTTCGCCGGGCATGGCGGGCGCTACGTGTTGGTGAGCGTGGTCAAGGCCGACATCACCTTCAGCGATCCGGATTTCCACAAGAAGGAGCTGACGCTGCTGGGCAGCCGCAACGCCACGCGGGAAGATTTCGAGACCGTCACCCGGCTGATGGCCAGTGGCGACATTCTCACCGAGCCGCTGATCACCCACCGGGGTCGGCTCGAGGATCTGCCAGCGTTGATGCCGCAGTGGTGCGCGCCCGGCAGCGGCGTGGTCAAGGCGATGGTGGCGCTCGGAAGCACGAAACACGACGACGCGCTGGAGGGCCAGTCATGAGCGCCACCATCGGTACCGACAGCCCGGCTCGTACCACGCTGCGCATCCATCCGCGCGACAACGTAGCGGTGGCATTGACCGACCTGCCCGCCGGTCGTCAGGTGGTCGTCGACGATCGCGAGATCGCGTTGGCCGACAACGTTCGCCACAAGCACAAGTTCACGCTCGAGGCGCTGTCGCCGGGGGCGATCGTCACCATGTACGGCGTCACCGTCGGCAAGGCGACACGCGCCATTCCCGTCGGCGGCGTCATCAGCGTCGACAATGTTGCCCACGCCACGGAAAGCGACGACGTCCAGCCCGGCAGCAAGCCCTGGACACCGCCGGACGTGACCCGCTTCCAGGGCACCACGTTCGACGGCTTCCATCGACCCGACGGCAGCGTCGGCACCGCCAATCTCTGGCTGGTGATTCCGCTGGTGTTCTGCGAGAACCGCAATATCGAGGTGCTGCGCCAGTGCGTCGCCGATGCGCTGGGCGATGACCCTTATCGTGACTACAAGCGCATGGCCCGGCAAATGCTGGCAGGAGTGTCCGGAAATACTGACCAGAGCGACGCGAGCGATCCGCTCGCCGCCGCCGCGCCAACACGCTTCCCCAACGTCGACGGCGTACGCTTTCTGACCCACACCCTGGGCTGCGGCGGCACCGACGACGATGCCGAGGCACTGTGCCAGCTGCTCGCCGGCTACATCTGTCACCCCAACGTGGCCGGTGCGACGGTGCTGAGCCTTGGCTGCCAGAAAGCGCAGATCCAGATGCTCAAGGCGGCGGTGGCCCAGCGCGACCCGCAGCATCTGCGAACGGTGGACTACTTCGACCAGCAGTCTTCACCCGGCGAAGAAGCGCTGATCCGTAATGCGCTGCAGTCGATCTTCGACGGTCTGGCGGCCGCCGACCGAATCCCGCGTCAACCGGCACCGCTGGCCAAGCTCACCCTAGGCGTCGAGTGCGGCGGCTCCGACGGTTTCTCCGGCATCTCCGCCAATCCGCTGGTGGGCGGCGTGGTCGATCGCCTGGTCGCCCTCGGCGGCAGCGGCATTCTCGCCGAGTTCCCGGAGCTCTGCGGAGTCGAGCACGAGCTGGTCGCCCGCTGTACCGATGCGGACGTCGCCGGACGCTTCCGCGATCTGATGCAGGCCTACCAGCGCCACGCCGCCGCGGTGGGGGCCGATTTCTCCATGAATCCCTCGCCCGGCAACATTCGCGACGGCCTGATCACCGACGCGATGAAGTCCGCCGGCGCGGCCAAGAAAGGCGGCGATGGCCCGGTGGTCGACGTGCTCGACTACACCGAGCCCCATCGTCGCCCCGGCCTGAGCCTGCTCTGCACCCCAGGCAACGATGTGGAATCGACCACCGCCCTGGCCGGCTCCGGCGCCAATCTGATCGTCTTCACCACCGGGCTCGGCACGCCCACCGGTAACCCGGTGACACCGGTTCTCAAGATCGCCAGCAACAGCGAACTGGCCACGCGCATGCACGACATCATCGATTTCGATGCCGGTCCCATCGTGCGCGGCGAGCGCAGCATCGACGAGCTGGCCGAGGAACTGCTAGCGCTGTGCATCGAGGTCGCCTCGGGACGTCATCGTTCACATGCCCAGCGGCTCTCCCAGCACGACTTCATTCCCTGGAAGCGCGGGGTGTCGTTATGAATCTCTCGAAGCCCACGAACGACTTCCGTGATGCCGGGATCGTCCAGTTCGGCACCGGGCGATTTCTGCTCGCCCATGTCGACGCGCTGGTGTCCGAATCGCTGGCAAATGGCGACAGCGACGAGCGCATTCTGGTGGTCCAGAGTTCGACTCGCGAAGAGGGCAAACGCAAGGCGCGGCTGCTGGCCGAGCAGCGCCGCTACCCCGTGCGGATTTGCGGCCGGCGCGACGGCCAGACGATCGATCGCGAGCAGACCGTCGACAGCATCGCCGGCTGCCTGATCGCCGCCGAACAGTGGGAGGCACTCAAGCGCCACGTGGTCGAGCACGCCCGCATCATCGTTTCCAATACCGCCGACAACGGCTACGAGATTGGCGACGACTCGAGTCTCGCGGCGGTGCCGGCGAGCTTTCCCGGCAAATTGACGCAACTGCTGCGCGCGCGCTTCGAGGCCGGCAACGAGGGTCTGACGATCCTGCCCTGCGAGCTGATCGAGCAGAACGCCCGACAGCTTAAATCGCTGGTGACCACGATGGCCCGTCGCGACGGTGAGGCGATGGCCGATAACGCGGCGTTTCTCGATTGGCTGGCCAACCGCTGCGTGTGGGCCGACACGCTGGTCGACCGCATCGTCTCGGCCCCGATCGAGCCACTCGGTGCCATCGCCGAACCCTATGCGCTGTGGGCGATTGCCCGCCAGCCGGGCATGGCGATCCCCTGCGTCCACCCGGATGTCGAGATCGTCGATGACCTGGGCCCGCAGGCGATGTGCAAATTGCACATTCTCAACCTGGCCCACACCTATCTGGTCGATCGATGGCAGCGCGCCGGCCAGCCGGTCGAGTTCGTGCGTGAGGCAATGGAGAACGCCGCGCTGATCGATCCGCTGCGTAAGGCACTCGAGGAAGAAGTCCTGCCAACACTCTCTGCCGAGCTGTCGATGGCACGATTGCAGGACTATCTGGACGTGACGCTGGAGCGCTTCGCCAACCCTTTTCTCGATCATCGCCTCAGCGATATTGCCCAGAATCACACCGCCAAGCGACAGCGACGCCTGCAACCGGTGGTGGATAAAGCACGCCTCCAGGGGCGCGCCACGCCCAGGCTCGACGAGGCGTTGAGCTGATGGCGACAACACGAAGCATCCAAGACGACAACATCCGGAGCACGCCAATGATCACCCAACGATTCTTCCGCTTGACCGCCTCGCTTACCCTGGCGGGTCTGAGCACCCTTGCGCTGACGGGCATGGCCCAGGCCGCCACCGAGATTCGCGTCGCCTATGGCAACCAGCCGGGAGAGCCGGTCGATGTCGCGGTCAAGGCGTGGGCGAAAAGCGTCGAGAAAGCCAGCGACGGCGAGCTGACGCTCAAGGCATTTCCCGCCAGCCAGCTCGGCGGCGAGACCGAGGTGATGGAGCAGGCCCGTTTCGGCTCGCCGCTGATCACCATCACTGCCTACTCCAACTTCATGAGCTCGGTGCCGGATCTGGCGGTGCTGGATGCGCCCTACCTGGCCGACGATTTCGACAGCAAGCTCAAGGTGTTCGACTCCGACTGGTTCGCCGACCAGGAGAAAAAAGTCGAGTCCGCCGGCTATCACATCGTGATTCCCAACAGCGTCTACGGCGTCCGTCACCTGCTCTCGCGGGAAGCGGTCGCGACGCCGGAAGATCTGGCCGGAGTCAAGATTCGGGTGCAGAACTCGCCGATGTACGTCGCCGCCATCAAGGCGATGGGTGCGGTGCCAACCCCGATGTCGCTGGGCGATGTCTATCCGGCGCTGGCCCAGGGGCTGGTGGACGGTGTCGAGAACCCGCTGCCGGTGCTGTACGGCGGCAAGTTCTATGAAGTGGTGAAGAATCTGAACCTGACCGCGCACATGCATACCGTCGCGCCGTTCGTCACCGGTGAAGCGTTCTGGCAGCAACTGAGTCCGGAAGATCAGCAGATCCTCACCGAGACCGGCCAGGAGATGGCCAAGAACCTGCGCGGGCTGGTCGAGAAAGAGACCGAGAAGTCACTGCAGCAGCTGAAGGATGCCGGCGTTCAGGTTCACGAGGTCGACACCGCCCCGTTCCGCGAACGGGCCCAGAAGGAGATCCCGGCGGCATTCCCGCAGTGGAGCGAGGGGCTTTATCAAGAGGTCAGCGACATCATCAACGGCTGATCGAGCCTCCAACCTCGCATGACAGCGCCCCCGCTCCACCCCGAGCGGGGGCGCCATGGAGTTGACCATGCAAACGCTTTTCAAGGCGATCGACCGCGTGATGCGGCTCGATGAGGTCATTGCCAGCCTGGCACTGTTCGGGCTGTTCGTGGTGGCCATCGCCAATGTCTTCATGCGCTACCTGTTCTCGTCGCCGCTGGCCTGGAGCGAGGAGATCCTGCAACTGCTGATGGTGTGGGCGACGTTCCTCGGCGCCAGCGCGCTGGTTCGGCGTAACGAACACGTGCTGATCGGCCTGCTCAACGAGCGATTGCCGGCACCCGTCGCGCGCTGGAACACCCGCATTTTCAACGTCGGCATCGTCATGCTGTGCGCCGCCGCGATGCTGTTCTGGGGGCTGGAACTACTACCGTTCTCGCGTTTCCGCAGCACGCCGATGCTGCAGATTCCCTACTACTGGATCCACGTCGCCATTCCGATCAGTGCCGCCATGATGCTCTACCACGGGCTGGTACGCCTGATCACCAATGATCGGCTGGTTACCAGTGACCAAAACATGGCGTCCCCGGCAGCGATTCCCGAGACCGCCGCCACCAAGGAGTGATAGCAATGGCCGTTGGAATCGCGCTCGTCGCGCTCTTCGTTCTGTTCTGCCTGGGTACACCGGTGGCCTTCGCCCTGTTCGCGTCGAGCCTGGCCTATTTTCTGATCGGCGCCGACCAGCCGATGGTGACGCTGATCCAGCGCCTTGCCGGCGGGCTCGAGTCGATTTCGCTGCTGGCGATTCCGTTCTTCATCATGGCCGGGGTGTTCATGAACCACTCCGGCATCACCGAGCGCCTGCTGACGCTGGCCGAGCTGATGACTCGTCGAATGCACGGCGGCCTGGCCCAGGCCAACGTGTTGCTGAGCACCTTCATGGGCGGTCTTTCCGGCTCCAACATCGCCGACGCGGCCATGAACGCCAAGCTACTGGTACCGAGCATGACGGCCGCCGGCTATCCCAAGGCGTTTTCGAGTGCGATCACGGCCTCGTCGTCGCTGATCACCTCGACCATTCCGCCGGGGATCGCGCTGATCGTCTACGGCTACGTCAACAATGTATCCATCGGCCGGCTGTTTCTCGCCGGTGTGATGCCCGGCGTGCTGATGGCGGTCGCGATGATGGTGCTGGTCTCGATCCAGTGCCGCCGTCTCGGCTATCAGAAACCGCGTCGCGAACGCGTATCGCGCCACGAATGGATCAGCGTCACCCGTGCCGGGATCATCGCCCTGCTGCTGCCCGTGGTGGTGATCGGCGGCATCCGCGTCGGTGTCTTCACGCCGACCGAAGCGGGCGCGATGGCGGTGCTTTACGCCCTGATCGTCGGGCTATTCGTGTATCGGCAGATGGGGCTGGGCAGTATCGCCGTGGCGACCCAGGAATCGCTGATGGCCTCGGTCAACGTGCTGTTCATCATCGCGGTCGCCTCGGGCTTCGCGCGCGTGTTGACCTGGGAGCAGATTCCCCAGCAGATCGCGCTGATGCTGTCGTCGGGCGTCGGCAGCGCCGTGGCGTTTCTGCTGATCGCCAACGCGCTGCTGCTGATCCTGGGCATGTTTCTGGAGGGCAACGCGATCCTGATCGTGCTGTCGCCGCTGCTGGCACCCGTGGCGGCGCAGTTCGGCATCGATCCGGTACACTTCGGCATCGTGTTCATCCTCAACGCCTCGATCGGCACGATCACACCGCCACTGGGAACGGTGATGTTCACCACCTGCAGTATCACCGGTGTTTCGATAGGCGCCTTCATTCGCGCGATCGTGCCCTACTGGCTGCTGCTGGTCGCCCTGCTGCTGGTCGTGACGTTCGTACCCGCGGTGTCGCTGACGCTGCCCAACTGGGTGTTCTGACCCCGACGCGGTGCCTCGAATGGAGTCGTTCGCGTACGACCATGGGCGTATGTCGACCTTTGCCGTTCGCAAAGCGCGTGACGGGATGGGTAAGATGGAGTTGAGACAGCCAATGTTGACCATACGGCTCAACCGACTTCGACTGCCGAGAACCGATTTTCGTGAAGGACGCGCCAACATCCCGTTCCCCTCAACGCCCCAGCGTTGCTGAAGCGCTGGCCAAGGAGATCTTCGCCGGGCTCTACCAGCCCGGCGATTTCGTGCCCAAGGAGATCGATCTGTGCGAACAGTTCGCGCTCAACCGTTCGGCAGTGCGCAGCGATCTACGTCGGCTGGTGGATGCCGGCATCATCGAGCGTATCTCCGGCTACGGCTCGCGGGTCCGTGCCTACTCCGAATGGAATATTCTCGACCCTCGGGTTACCGAGTGGATGGTTCAGTTCGCCACGCCTAACCCCGGTATCCAGCGCGAGATCCTGACCTTTCGGCTCGACGTCGAACCCTATGTGGCGATGACGGCGGCCAAGCGCGCCACGGCGCGGGACCTGGTGGCCATCGAAGAAGCTTTCGAAGGCATGGGCCACGATTTCCACAATCCGGAGTCGGCCAACCGGGGGCGACTGCAAAGCGACCATGACGTCGCGTTTCATGTCGCCATCTTCAAGGCGACGCACAATATCGTCTGGACCCAGCTGTCGCATATTCTGCGTCCCTCGATTCATCTGCTGGTGCAGACATCCAATGTCAGCGCCAGCGATCCCGAGCAAAGCCTGGAACGCCATCGCCACTTGATGGAGTGCATTCGGACCCGGCGGCCTCGAGACGCCTTCTTCGCGTCGGTAGCCGTGCTGGAAGGCACCGCCGACGCCCTGGGGATGGAGATGCCGGAAACGTTGCTGGGCGAGGTACCGGCGGCGCTCGCCCGCTGACCCCATCACCCAAACCCCGTACGCCGTGGAACTCGCGCGCCTCACCCGCGATGTCCGCCTTGATCTCACGAGAGGAAAACACCATGGATTTCGGTATTCGCGGCCGCTGGGCCATCGTCTGTGCCGCCAGCCAAGGGCTGGGTAAGGGCTGCGCGATTGCGCTGGCGAAAGAAGGCGTCAATCTGGTCATCAACTCCCGTCGCGAGGAAACGCTAGAGGCGGTCGCCGAGGAGCTGCGTGCACTCGATCCCGCAATCGAAGTGCGGTCTGTTGCCGGTGATATCGGTACGCCGGCCGTGCAGCAAGCCCTGCTCGCCGCCTGCCCCCAGGTCGACATTCTGATCAACAACAACGGCGGGCCGCCGCCCGGGGATTTCCGCGACTGGACCCGGCAGGACTGGCTCGCGGCGGTGGAAGCCAACATGCTTACCCCCATCGCGCTGATTCAGGCCTGCGTCGATGGCATGGCCGAGCGCGGTTTCGGACGTGTCGTCAACATCACCTCTTCGGCGGTGAAAGCGCCGATCGATGTGCTGGGGCTCTCCAACGGCGCCCGCAGCGGGTTGACCGGGTTCGTCGCCGGGACTGCGCGCCAATCGAGCCTGGCCAGCCGCAATGTGACCCTCAACAGTCTGCTGCCCGGCGCCTTCGATACCCAGCGGCTGAGAGGGGGCATCGACAAGGCCGCCAGCAACAGCGGTCGCTCCCACGAGGAGATGGCCCAAGCCCGCATGGAGGCCATTCCCGCCGGGCGCTTCGGCACGCCCGAGGAATTCGGCCAGGTCTGCGCCTTTCTCTGCAGCCAGCAGGCCGCCTACATGATCGGTCAGAACGTGCTGCTCGACGGCGGCGCTTATCCGGGGACCTTCTAGGGCGCCCGAAGCCGCGCCATTGTTCAAGGCGTCCGAAGCTACACCACTGTTCCACGCGCCCGAGACCGCGCCAGCGTCTCGATTAAGCCGCCCGGGACCGCGCCAGCGTCCAAGGCATTCGAAGCCGCGCCATCGTCCAAGGCGCCCATCCACTGCGCGCTGAAGTCCAGATCCTCGGGGCCAGCCTCTGCGCACCGCGCTGCGGTACCCAAAACGCCGGACTCGAAAGCCCGGCGTTGTCGATTTTTCGAATGTCAGCTGCAGGTGGCTCGTGGCTCGTGGCTCGTGGCTCGTGGCTCGTGGCTCGTGGCTCGTGGCTCGTGGCTCGTCAGTGATTGTCTCGCGGCAGATCCCAAGCGATGGCGCGATATTTGGTTGCCGGCGCGAGCGTCATGCCGTGATCGAGCTGCTCGACCATCGAGCGCTGGATCTCCTGCCACGGCGTCTGATGATCGCGATAGGGATAGCCGCCTTCGGCCTC
>NZ_MSDP01000034.1:0-53241 GCF_001937155.1 Salinicola sp. MH3R3-1
GCCGGCGCGCTCGTCGAGCAGCACCGATTCGGTCAACTCCAGACCCAGCAGCCGCGTCGGCACCCGGTACTGATTCAGTGTCGAGATCAGGTGGGATTCCAGGTCGCCCTGAATCAGCTGCAGCGCCGAGAGATTGACCCAGATGGGTAGCACGTCGAGCCCCTGGCCTCGCCAGGCTGCCAACTGCGCCACGGCCTGGTCGATGACCCAGCTCCCCAGCGCCGACATCAATCCATGGCGTTCCGCCAACGGGATGAATTCGCTGGGCGGAATCATGCCATGCTCGGGATGATGCCAGCGCAGCAGGGCTTCCATACCCACCATGCCGCCGTCATCGAGACGATGCTGGGTCTGATAATAGACTTCCAACTGCGAGCCCTGAGCCAGAGCCTGGCGTAGATCGTTGAGAATGATCAGTTGGCGGTCGGTGTCGATATCCAGCGAGGGCCGGAAGCGTCGATCGTGATTCCGGCCGTGACGTTTGGCGCTGTAGAGCGCCGATTCCAGTCGCTGAAACAGCACGTTGGGGTCACTGCCATCCTCGGGTGCCCGGCAGCTGCCGATGGTCAGACCCAGTCGTAACGAGCTTTCATCGATCTCGAAGGGTTCGCTCAGGTGTTCGCGCAGGCTGGCTACCCACTTCTCGTGATCGTCGAATGTGGTGGTGCGAATGACCAGAAATTCATCGCCGCCCAGGCGCCCGACGATGCCACCGGCCACCTGCGCGGCCAGACGCTGGCCGAATCGGGACAGCAGGCGATCTCCGCTGTCGACACCCAAACTGTCATTGATCGACTTGAAAGCATCGATGTCGATCAGCGCCAGATCCAGGCCTTCCCCGGCGCGCAGATGGCGCAGCCGCGAGGCCAACAGATCGTGCAGCCTTCGCCGGTTGGGCAGGCCGGTCAACGGATCCTCGAAACCAATACGGCGCAGATCCTGCTCGCGCGCCTTGTGCCGGCTGATATCGGTGAATATGCCGACATAATGGGATACCCGTCCCTTGCCGTCGTGACACGCCTGGATCCGCACCCATTCCGGATACTGGTCGCCGTGCTTGCGCTGGTTCCAGATTTCGCCTTCCCAGTGTCCGGTGGTCTTCAGCGACTGCCAGTAGCGATCATAGAAAGTCTTGTCATGGCGACCGGCGGAGAGCGAGGACGGGTCGAGCCCTCGAATCTCGTCGAGGGTATAGCCGGTGATCTGTGTGAAGGCGGGATTGATGGTGACGATGCGATTGGCGGCGTTGGTGATCATCACGCCGTCCTGAGAGAGCTCGAGAGCCTGCTCGCTCAGGCGACGACGTTGATGTTCGCGTCGGATCTGGCGCCAGCCATCGGCCACGCCAATGGCCACGAGTGCCAGCACCGCCATTCGAAGAGGCAGCAACGGCAGTACGCTAGCGGCAGCCAGTGCCGCTACTGCCAACCAGATCAGCGGTCGATTCAGCGTAAAGTAAGGCCACATAGCTCGTCGTTTATCGTCGTTATGGTTAGCCCGGCGGCTATCGCGGAGATCCCTGTCCCGTTCGGGCATCATGCCCCGGCGGCATTCGCCAGAGCAAGCGTGATACCGATCATTGCGCCCTGCGCTACACGCGACTAGGCTGCAGCCGACGTGCAATCAGTGCCCGCAGCCATTAGACTGGCCGCGCCTCGGAAGCCTCGAGGTAAACTCTTTTTCGATTCTCGGAATGCGCCAGTGACCAGACAGCACTCTTTCAGCCAAGACGATCTGCTGAAATGCAGCCGGGGGGAACTGTTCGGCCCCGGCAACGCCCAGTTGCCCGCTCCCAACATGCTGATGCTCGATCGCATCACGCGGATCAATGAGGATGGTGGCAAATACCACAAGGGCGAGATCATCGCCGAACTGGATATCCACCCCGACCTGTGGTTCTTCCAGTGCCATTTCCCGGGCGATCCGGTCATGCCCGGATGTCTCGGCCTGGATGCCATGTGGCAGTTGGTGGGCTTCCATCTCGGCTGGCTCGGCAATCCCGGCCGCGGACGCGCGCTGGGCTGCGGCGAGGTCAAGTTTTCCGGGCAGATTCTGCCAACCGCCGGCCAGGTTTCGTATCACATCCAGATCAAGCGCGTGATCACTCGAAGCCTCGTGCTGGGCATCGCCGACGGCACGCTATCGGTCGACGGCCAGGATATCTACCAGGCCAATGATCTGCGTGTGGGTCTGTTCACCAATACTGAGAAATTCTGAGCGGGAGGCTTCCATGAAACGAGTGGTAGTCACCGGCCTGGGTATCGTTTCCTGCCTGGGCAACGACGCCCAACAGGTCCTCGATTCCCTGCGCCAGGGGCGCTCCGGTATCCGTTTCAAACCGGAATATGCCGAACTCGGCTTTCGTAGTCAGGTCGCAGGCGTGGTCGACATCGATATCGAAGCGCTGGTCGATCGCAAGCAGCTGCGCTTCATGGGCGATGCGGCAGCCTACGCCTACATCGCCATGCAGCAGGCTATCGACGACGCCGGGCTGGAGGCCAATGACGTCTCCAATCCGCGCACCGGTCTGATCGCCGGCTCCGGCGGCGCTTCCAGCGCCAATCAGGTCGAAGCCGCGGACGTGATGCGCGAGAAAGGCCTGCGTCGCGTCGGCCCTTACCGGGTCACCCGGACCATGGGCAGCACGGTATCGGCCTGCCTGGCAACGCCGTTCAAGATCAAAGGTATCAACTACTCCATCTCTTCCGCCTGCGCCACTTCGGCCCATTGCATCGGCAGCGCCGTCGAGCAGATCCAGCTCGGCAAGCAGGATGTGGTGTTCGCCGGCGGCGGAGAGGAAGAGCATTGGACGCTGTCGTGCCTGTTCGACGCAATGGGAGCGCTGACCACCCACTACAACGACACCCCGGAAAAGGCCTCGCGGCCCTACGACGTGGATCGCGACGGTTTCATCATCGCCGGCGGTGGCGGGATGCTGGTGGTCGAAGAGCTCGAACACGCCAGGGCCCGCGGCGCCAAGATCTATGCCGAGATCACCGGCTACGGTGCCACGTCGGACGGCCATGACATGGTCGCGCCCTCCGGCGAAGGCGCGGCACGCTGCATGCGTCAGGCGCTGGCCGGGCTGGAAGGCAAGGTCGACTACGTCAACACCCACGGCACCTCGACGCCGGTGGGCGATGTCGCCGAGCTCAAGGCGATTCGCGAAGTGTTCGGCGACAGCACGCCGGCGATGAGTTCGACCAAGTCGCTGACCGGTCACTCGCTGGGGGCTACCGGCGTGCAGGAGGCGGTCTACTCGCTGCTGATGATGCAGAACCGGTTCATCTGCGCCTCGGCCAATATCGACACGCTCGACGAGCAGGCCAACGGTTTCGATATCGTTCGCCAACGTCGCGACGATGTCGATGTCCGGCGTGTGCTGTCCAACAGCTTCGGTTTTGGCGGTACCAACGCTTGTCTGGTGCTGGATCGCTTCGAGAGCTGAGCCCGAGCGATCATCGTCACCAACCCAAAGGCGCCCCGCGGGGCGCCTTTTTCATGACTATCTCATACCGATCGCGCCCTTCATCGCTCAGGAGGGAAGCTCTGCCGGCGGGGCTTTTTCCGGCAGCGGCGGACGCGGGACTTCGGAGATCTCGTCCAGTGTACGCTCGATCCAGGCCTCCATCTCGGCCATCACCTCTTCAGGCCGGCGACCCACGGTAGCGATCGGCTCTCCCACGACCACGTTGAGCACGCCGGGCTGCTTGACCCAGTGGCGCCCCCAGCGCTCGCCGGCATTGTGGGCGACAGGAAGCACCGGTACACCCGTCCGACACGCGATCACCGCGCCGCTCTTGTTGAAGCGGCGGCGCTCTCCCGGCGGCACGCGCGTCCCCTCGGGGAAGATCAGTACCGACAGCCCCTCCTCCAGACGCTGTCTGCCGTGGGAAAGGACCTGACGCATCGCGGCCGATGGCCTCGAACGGTCCAGCGGAATCGGTTTCAGCAGACGCACGCCCCAACCGAACAGAGGGATGCTGAGCAGCTCCTTCTTGAGCACGGTACAGATCGGCGTCTTCAGCAACTGCAGGTAGACGGTCTCCCACTCGCTCTGATGGTTGGCCAGTACCACGCACGGCCCCTCGGGCACTCTTTCGCGGCCCTGCACGTGGTAGCGGACGCCGCAGGTCAGCGACAGCCAGCTGACGATAAACCGGTTATGCCAATTGAATAGCTGGAATCGTGAACGCACCGGGAGCGCGAAACCGATCGGCAGCATCAACAGGCCGGAAACCAGAATCGCCAGAAAATAACCGATGTAAAAGATCAAACTGCGAAAGACTTTCATGCGCGGGCCGTTTCTCCCCTGCTAGTGCCTGGACTGCCATTATCGGCCTCTTCCCGATCGGGAAAGTTCTGCTGACACCAGGCATCCAGCATCAGGCCCAGCTCTACCCGCCAGGACTTCTGGTGTATCCCGAAGACATCGAGCAGCCGGCGACAATCGAGCACTCGCCGCAACGGCGTATCGTGGTGCTGATTGAGCGCCTGCAATTCGCCAAGTGTCATGGACACGCCAACCCCCTCGAGGCGCGTCTCGAGCTGGGTCCGGACCACGGAGCAGAAGGTGAAGACGCTGACCGGCTCGGTGCCGCAGAGATGGTAGGTCCCCCAGGCTCCGGCGCCACTGGCGAGCTGTAGCAGCATCCCCGTCAACGCCCGCGCCACGGCCGTGACCGAGGTCGGGCACAGCACCAGATCCTGAGGCGCGCGCACCGTTTCGCCGTGCATCAATGCCGTCACCAGGTCACTCAACCAGGCATCGTCGCCTTCACTGCCGAACAGCGGCCCCAGACGCAGTATCAGGTGCTGCGGGTATCGGCGCACGCCCTCACCGACGGCAACGAGACGCCGCATCGCGGTGTCGCGCGGCCGCGGCACGACTGCCTCGTCGATCGGCCCTTCCGCGCCATCCTCGTAGACCGCATCCGAGACGCACCAGACCAGCGGAATTCGTAACGTCTGACACGCCTCGAGCAGCGCCTCGACCCGATTGGCGTGCGCATACACCACCGCCGGCTCGCAGCGGCCGGGGTCCGCCAGCGGCGGCACGATCACCACCTCCGGCTTGATTGACGCCAGCACCTCGACATCGACCGCCTCGGGCGCCGACACATAGGCGATATCACTACGCTGCGCCGCGGTGTCGCGCAGCGCCAGATTCAGGCAGTGCTCCGCTTGCAACACCAGACACTTCACGATGGCACCTCGACACGCCTCATCGCTCTTGGATCCTTGCTCGTTTCAAAAACCCTGTTTCCTTCATCGACACCGCCACTATGCTAACGAAGGCGGTGACAACGGCCTCAATGAACATCACAGTATCAATCCTGAGAGAGACGGATACCAACACCGACCGACACTTCACTAGCCTTTGGAGAGAACCCTCATGCACAAGGATGCAACGGTCGTCTGGAAGATCGGCGCCGAACTCGGCGAGGGCCCCATCTGGTCCGACAGCCTTCGCGCGCTGCTGTTCGTCGACATCCGCCAGGCCAGACTGCACGCCTACTATCCCGACGACGACCAACGCCAGAGCTGGGATCTCGACGAGGCCTGCTGCTGGCTGCTGCCCCGCGAGGGTGGCGGCTTCGTCGCCGGTCTGCTTTCCGGCGTGGCCGAACTCGAACTCGACGATCACGGCCTGCGTATCGGCAAACGCCTGACACCAATCGAATGGCTGCCGGCCGGCGACCGCCTCAACGACGCCGGAAGCGATAGTCACGGCCGGCTGTGGTTCGGCTCCATGGACGACGCCGAGGCCGAGGTGCGTGGTCACCTGTTCCGCCTCGATAGCCGCGGCCTGATCGAGATGGACAGCGAATACCACGTCACCAACGGCCCCGCCATCAGTCCCGACGGTGGCACACTTTATCATAACGACAGCGCACGCCAGATCGTGTTCGCTTTCGATCTCGATGACGACGGCGAACTGACGAATCGGCGCGAGCACATTCGACTGGCGCCAGGCGCCGGCTATCCGGACGGCATGACCTGCGATCGCGAAGGGGGACTGTGGATCGCGCTATGGGACGGCGGCCGCATCGCGCGCTATCACGCCGATGGCTCGCTCGACCGGGAGGTCGAGTTGCCCGTGTCCCGCCCCACGTCCTGCACCTTTGGCGGCGAGACACTCGAACGCCTGTTCGTCACTTCGGCCGCCACCGGCTGCTCCGACGAACCGCTGGCGGGCGCGCTGTTCGAGATCGACGTCGAGATCGGCGGCATCGCCACCACGCCGGTGATCCTGCCCAACGATTCGACGCTCTGAGTCCGCGGTATTATCCGGTTCTGGGCGATGCCAGCACGCGTCGATAGAAACCGATGCAGACGGCGATGAACACCACCAGCCCCAACCATTGCGCGGTGCCGGCGAAGTCATCGCCGACCAGCGCCAACGGCGCCGGCGCTCCGCTCAGACCAATGACGCCGGCCAGCACCACGCCGACCAGGCTCTCGCCGACGATCAGCCCGGAGGCGAGCAGCACACCGCGGCGGCGCGGCAGCTCCGAGACGCGCTCGACATCGTCGCCCCGCGCCAGCGCCCGGGCTCGCAGGCGGCGGTCGATCAGCCAGCCGAGTACGGCGCCGATCACCAGCGGCATGTTGATGCTCGGCGGCAGATAGATGCCGATCCCCACCGCCAGCACCGGCAACCGGGCGCTACAGCCCCGCTTGCGTAACCACTCGTCGACGCCGATCAAGGCGGCACCGATCGCCACACCGATGATGATCATCGTCCATTCGAGATCGTGGGAAAACACGCCGCGCACGATGGCCGTCATCAGCGACGCCTGTGGTGCCGCCAATGCCTGGCCGGGATCCATTCCCTCGCGCGGCATCGCGCCGACGAAGCCGTAGGCGTTGTAGAGCAGCGACAGTACCGGCGGAATCACCATGGCGCCGATCAGACAGCCGATGATCAGTGCCACCTGCTGACGCCACGGCGTGGCGCCGACCAGATAACCCGTCTTGAGATCCTGCAGATTGTCATTGGAGATCGCCGCCACGGCGAGAATGACCGAGGTCACGAACAGCGCCAGCGCCGTGGGTAGCATGCGGGCGACTTCGGGATCCAAGGCGTCGAAGGCATTGCTGACAGCGGTGAAGCCGAGCAGCAACAGCGATACCAGGATGACCGCGACGATGCCGATCCCAGAAATCGGACTGCTCGACGATCCGACCAACCCGGCCATGTAACCGCAGGCCGCGGCGATCAGAAAGCCGAACACGCCGGCGAAGATCACGCTGCCCAGCGTCAATACCCAGAATGCGCCCCCGTCCAGCTGCGGCGCGGCCTGATGCAGAAAGATCGCGAAGACCCCGGTCAATAGCACCAGCAGCACGCCGGTCAATGCCAGAATGATACCTGCCGGCAGATCGCGGTCGGTACGCGGCTGCTCACGGAAGGCGCCCTGATCTCCACGCATCGCGCCGAGCGAGGTGCGAATGCCGACCAGCATCGGCTTGAACAGTGTCGCCAGGGTCCAGACCGCGGCGATACCGATGGTGCCGGCACCGATGAAACGAACCTTGTCCGACCACAATGCCATGCCAGCGTCGGCCAGTGACTGCCCCGCTTCCAACGGCGTGATGCTGGTCAGCCACGGTACCGCGATGCCCCACGCAATCAGCGTGCCGATCAACATCGCCATGCCGCCGACGATGCCCACCAGATAGCCGGCGCCGATCAGCGCCAGCGAAAAGCCGGTGGAAAGCTGAAAGGCCGCTCGGCCAGCCGAGAACCATACGCTGACGCTCTCTCCCAACACGCGTAGGCCACCGCTGGCGATCGAAAACGCCGCCGCGACGATGCCCCCCAATAGAATCTCTCTGGCACCGGGTTCGCCAGCGGTCTGGCTCTCGTCCTGGCGCGTCCGGCTTGGGTCCGCGCTCGCCTGCTGCGGGCTTGTGACGACCGGGCCTGCGCCGACGGCGCTTTGGTCATCCGAGCGTTGATCGACGGATTCTGGTTCAGCCGACGCCCGGGAACTGCGGCTGCCCACCTCGAGGATTTCCGCGGCCGCGATGCCTTCGGGATAGGGAAGATCGCTCTGCACCACCATCACCCGGCGAAGCGGAATGGTGTAGAGCACCCCGAGAATGCCGCCGATGGCGCAGATCGCCGTCGTCTGCCAGAACGGGAAGCCCTGCCAGTAGCCGATCATCAGCAGTCCCGGCAGCACGAAGATGATCGCCGAGAGCGTCCCCGCCGCCGACGCCTGAGTCTGGACCATGTTGTTCTCGAGCTTGTTGGCCCCTTTCATGCGACGCAGAACGGCCATCGAAATGACTGCGGCCGGAATCGCCGAGGCAAAGGTCAAGCCGACCTTGAGCCCTAGATAGACGTTGGAGGCGGTGAACAACAGCGTGATGACGGCACCGAGAATGACGCCCCGCAGCGTCAGCTCGGGCAGGCGTGCTTCATCGGGAATGCGTTGTGACATGGAAACACTCTGGCGTAAAAGGGCTGACGTGAAGGGAGTAGACGTAAAGGGAGCTGACGTACAGGAACTGACATAAAGGGATTGGCGCATGGGGCGGCGAAAAACGCAGCGCGCCTTCACCGGGGAGAGCGAAGGCGCGAAGCGTCGTATTTTCTGCACGCGCAAATCATTAGATGCCTATCGAGAGCGCTATTCTAGAATCCGCGAGCGCTCTCGTCGAGGCCCGCACAGCGGGCGTGCCTTACGTCATGCCGGGCGAGCGCCTTCGCCCTCGGAAGTCCCGACGATGTTGCCCTGCGCATCGTGCCGGAGCGTCATGTGACGGGAGCGGTGCAGCTCGGCGACCTGGTCCGAGCTCACGCCGAAGGAGAGCGCCAGTCGTTCGGAAGTCACCGGTAAAGCCGGCCGGCGGCGATCGGCATGCCGAAATCGACGGTAGTTGTAGAACGCCCAGATCAACAGCGCAGCCCCCGCCAGAGCGATGGTGACCGCGTAGATCGTCAGCGAGGACCAGCTATGACCATGGTTGTTGATGACGTAGGCGTCGAACCGATGCCCGCCGAATATCCAGCTGGCGATCGTGGCCAGAGGCAGGAACAGATAGAGCCACAGCAGCCAGCCGATGCCCGCTATCAGCGCGAATACGCTTCTCTGCCCCCGTGTCTGCAGATCGGGACGATGAATGATTCGAGGCAGTCTGATGGCGCCCCGCTGCCGATGGATATCGTGATGAGACTCTTGCATGGCGCAAGCTCCTGTCAGGGTTGAATCCCGCGGTCCGGGCTTTTCCAGCGCGCCCGCTGTCGGCGCGAGGCCAGCAGTGTCTTGGGCACGGCGACGACCGCGGTCAACGTCGATAATGTCCAGTAGAGCAACGGATACCAGATCACCCAGAAGTAATGACGCAGGAACCCGGCCCGTTCATAGCGCTGGTCGATGCTGAGGCTGACCAGAAACTGGATCAGACAGGTGGCCCCCAGCAGCAGACCATTCCACTGCGGCAACAGCGTCGCGACATGCCAGCGCGCCGGCAGCGGCACGAACAAGCCGACGCAGAACAGCACGGCGATGGTCAGCATGACGTAGGCCCACACCAGGCTTGTGAGATACTCGAGCGCGACGCCCCAGAAACGCCGCTGGCGCCAGGACAGCAGCCGCCTGCCGTAGCGCAGCATGACTTCGACGCCACCCTGGGCCCAGCGCAGCCGCTGCTGCCACAGCCCTTTCAGGGTTTCCGGCATATAGATGTAGCAGAGCGCTTCAGGCTCGAAACGGATATCCCAGTGGTTGATCTGCAACCGCCACGAGACGTCGATATCCTCGGTCACCATGTCCGAACGCCAGTAACCGATGCTGTCCAGCGCTGCACGATTGAAGCCCGTGATCACGCCGGAGACGGTGAAGATGCGGCCATAGGTGCGCTGAGCCCGTTTGATCAGGCCGATGATCGAGGAGAATTCGCCTACCTGAATCTTGCCCAGCAGCGTCGAGCGGTTGAGAATGCGCGGATTGCCGGTGACCGCGCCGACACGCGGCCCGCCGGTAAGATGCTGCATCATCCAGTAGACCGCGAACGGATGCAGCAGCGCATCGCCGTCGATACACACCAGGTAGTCCGAGGGCGCCGCCAGCGCGCCGGCTCGCAGCGCCACCGCCTTGCCCTGGTTGGTGGCGAAATGAATCACGCGCAGGCGTTCGTACTTGTCCGCCAGACGGTCGAGGATCGGGCCGGTCTCGTCGCTGCTGCCATCGTTGACGGCGATGACATCGAAATCCGGATAGCGTGTGGCCAGCGCATAGCGGATCGTCTGCTCGACCTGCTCCTCTTCGTCGAAGCACGGCACGATGATGCTGACATGAGGCGCCTCCGGCCCCAGCTTCTCGAGCCGCGGGGTCATGTCTCTGCCGCGCTCGCGACGCAGGTAGAACCAGAGCCCGCCGATGATCCACATCCAGGCCATGAATATCGGGTAATAGAACGCGAACGCGAACATCGCGTCCCGCCAGTCGATGGACCCGATCCAGGCTTCGATATCGGCAATCATGGCTGGCTCCGGAGGGGGAAGGTCGAGTAGGGAAATTCGTTCAGGCTCATGCCCTCGAACGTCGGCTGGAAGGCCGGTTTGCCGGCGATGAAATCATCCGGATAGTAGGCCAGATTCAGCGCGCCCCGACGTACCAGCTGGTGCATCCACCCCTTGAAGCGCTGTGGCTCGATCCAGCGCTTGCGCGCCCAGTCGTACGCCTGCAGCTCGAATACCGTCCTCTCGAGCCCGTCAGGATGGCGCATCACCCGATCGACCAGCGTATCCAGCCAGCGGCTAGCGGTAGCGCCGTCACGCGCCATGCCCGCCTCATCGAGATAGGGCATCGCCATCAGCGCCACTTCGTCGTAGTTGTCGAGGAACGGCCCCAGCGCCTGGGCGAAACGCGACTCGGCATCGGGGTCGAGCACCACTCGTGGATAGATGTTGCGGGCCACCCGAAAGCGATTGCTGAGATTGACGTATTCCCGTGCGCCGGCGATCGCCTGATGACTGAAATCGATCAGCGCCCGGGTCTTGTCGCGAGCGCTCAGGTCACAGTCAGTGATCGCCCGCTGACTGCCGGGCCAGCGCGCCTCGGGGGCACACGCCTGGGCGTCTTCGTCGGCCGCCAGATAGGCGTCGTCATGGATCAGGATGCCGTTGATACCCGAGGTGTTGCGCGCCAGATCGGCATAGATGCCGCGCACGATCGCCAGTGCACCGGGGCGAAACGGGCTCAGCCGTCGATAGTCGCGATCCGCGACCTGACGATCTCCATCGACGCCACGCGTCTGCACGGCCAGCTGCTGCTGGCGCGCGCCATCCGGCAGGTCGAAGGCGAGCAGCGGCAGCCAGGCGTAGACGTCGACTCCGGCACGGGTCTTGAGCTGCCAGGCGACGCGATTGAACAGATCGGCGCGCATGGGCAGATAATCGTTGGGGAAATAGAGCGCCGACGCGGTGCCGTCGCCATCCGGATCGGCGAAGGCCTGCAGATAGACCGTGCGCACCTGCATCGCCTGGATGCGGTCCAGCAGCGCGCTGAGGTTGGCATTGACCTGTTCGGGGTCGGCATCATAGAGATAGTCGAGATCCACCTGAACGGCGCGCTGAATACGCTTGGGCGGCGCGACGGTCTGGGCGATCTGGGACTCGACGGCAACGGGGTCAGGGTCGTCCATGACCAGGAAGCGACCGAAATCCGGGCCGCTGGAGGGCGTCGACAGGCGCTGATCGCCGAGACTGAACGTGAATCGGTAGCCCGCCTTTCTGGCGATCGTCTCGGTCTTGGCATTGGTCGCGCCGTAAGGCCAGACCAGCGTGCGCGGACGAATACCGGTGTTGTGTTCGATGATGTCGGCGCTACGCACCAGATCGTCATGAACCCGCTGGCGATAGTCGTCGTCACTCTCGTACCCACCGCGGGAAGCATCATAGCGCCGCGTCAAAGCCGCGGGTTCGACGTTGCCCTGCGGATTGGCCACGATCCCCTTGTGCAGATCGTCGGTGTGCGAGGCGACTTCCACCAGACCCGAGGTCTGCATTTCGCGTACCTGACCCCAGTCGACGAACCCGGCACTGCCGCGCTCGCGGCCGTTGTAGCGCACCTCGTTCGCGGTGTCGCTTTCACCACCAATGACCGCGCCTTCCTGGAGCGGTGAGGCGACCGGATCGGTGTCGTCCGCCGTCACGGTCTCGCCGCGTCCGACGCGTTCGATCCAGCCGGTCTCCACCGCGAACAGGGCCGGGTAGTCGAACGCCTGCAGCAGCGGAAACACTCGGGTGTAGAAGCTTTCCAGGCCGTCGTCGAAGCTCAGCAGCACCGCGTTGTGCGGCAGCGCGCGCTCGCCGTCACGGGCAGCCTGGACGTCGTCCAGCGAGATGGGATGCCAGTCGTTGGCCGTTAGCCAGTCGAATAGCGCCGCCAGCCGTTGGGTATTGATGGCGTAGGGGTCGTGATCCACCGCGGCCTGGGTATCATCGCGCACATCGTGAAAACCCAGCGTCACGAAATGACCGGCAGGGATCTGCAGCGTGGCCGTATTCGGCGCATCCTCACCAGGCTCGCCGCGCTGAATACCCGCCGTCGCATCGGACGGGGCTGAGTCCGTCGCGCTCGAGGCCGGCGCGCTCGTGGCCGGCGCGCTCGAGGCCGAGTCTTGCGCCATCGCCGCTGGCACCCCGCATCCCGCCAGTGTCGCCGCCAGCAGCGAACGGGCAATGATCGATCGCATCACATGACTCATTACAGCACCCCTTCGAAACCGAACTGACCCAACCAACGCTCCTCGCGTTCGCCCTCGTAATCGTGCTGTCCCCAGCCAACGCCGTAGTTGATCGACCAGGTCCGGGTCAGCTGCCAGGTGTGACCGTAGGTGACATCGTAGCCGGGCGCACTGCCGTAACCGGTCTCCCATTCGGACGCGGCTGCCAACGACAGGTTCTGGGTGAGCGAGTGATGGTAGCGCCGCCAGGTGAGCCAATCGTGTTCGAGCGCCAGCCCCACTGCGTGAGTGTCCTCGGGGTTGTAGTAGTCGCTGTCGACCTGGCTGTTGTGCTCGGCGGAGAGCGAGCCGATCAGCCGTGTCTGGTGATGGGCGCTGGCCTGAATGCGCTGGGTCAGATCGGCGGCCGCATCGCTGCGCAGGTTGCCGTCGCTGATATCGAGCGCCCCTAGCGTAAGCGTGGCTTGGCGGGATTCGTTCTGGCGCCAGGTGACCTGGGCCTGATAAAGACGCCCGTCCAGATCGTCACGCTCGGCGCGCAGCGGCGTTTCAGGAGACTGCGTCTGAGTGCGCAGCTGATACTGCCAGTGATCGTCGAGCCACTGCGACCAGCCCAGCTCGAGGCCGAGATCGTCGCTGAAGTGCTCGCCGCTCAGCCCCGCCCACCAGTGTCGACGCAGCCATTGGCGCTCGACGCCGACACCTTCGCGGTCGTGACGCTCGGCGCCCTCTTCGTAATCGCCCCAGCGATAGGAGTGCTCGACATAGGCCCGATAACCGCCCTCGCTCCAGGGCGAGTTGAGACGAAGCTGGTACTCGCCATCCTGGCTACCGTTGACGGCGTTGCCGCCATGAGAGCGGCCCAAACGGCCCTGCCCCTCGACGGAAAAGTGCTGTCGATCCTGCCACTCGAGACGATTGCGCCGGATCGCGCTGTCGGTCGGAAATTGCGCGGCCAGCGGCTCGATGGTGTGTTGCCAGCGTGGGAAGTTCTCGAGGTCCTGGGCATTCTCGGCAATGTTCAGCCGGGTCGCCTGATCGCTGGGCGCATAGGCAGCCGCCAGCTCGGCGGTCGCCTGGGCCTGTTGGTACCACCCTCTCGATCGCTGGGCGGTGGCCAGATCGTTGATCACGTCGGTATTGCGCGGCGCCTGCCGATAGAGACCTTTGGCCTGATTCAAGGCGTCCGCTTCATGATGGCGGTAAGTGGCATCGAGTACCTGCAGACGATCGACCTCGCTACGCTCCCAATTGGGCACCGGCGAGGCTTTCGAATTCGGACGAGAACGCCAGGTCGGCGTATCGGCATCCATCTGCTGAAGCACGTCGGTTGCGGCGGCGTAGTCTTCACTCTCCACCAGCGCGTAGTAGTACCCGGTGCGCACCGACAGCGGCGCCTGAGGACTGGCGTCGATCACTTCACGATAGAGACCTGCCGCGGTTTCGGGCTGGCGACGCGCCAGGTAGGCATCGGCGACGGGGCTCTTGGCGTAGGTCGGCACGCTGGCCGCGTCACGCTGTAGAGCTTCATAGTCATCGATCACCGCCTCGAAGCGATTCAGCTGGCGCAGCACTACCAGCCGATCGAAGCGCGTCCGCAGGCTGGCCTCGCTAGCCGACGGAAAACGGACGAGATTGGCATTCAGCGACTCGAGCGATCGCGTCAATTCGACATCGCTCCTCGCATAGTAGTGTCGCCGCTCGAGCCGGGTCTGTTCCTGCGTGCCATTGCGGATCGCCACCGTCACCACATCGGCCTCGAAGCGATCCTGCGTGGCCTGCGGCCAATCCGGCTGATACCGCTCGCGCAGTTGCTCGGCGCGGCGATGCGCGCCCAGATTGGCCAGGCTGGAAATCTGGGTCTGGATGGCCTGAGGGTTGTGCGGGGCGTATTCCAAGACACGCTGGGTAAGACGCAGCGCGGTCGCGGGGTGGCCCTGCTGACGCTGGCGCTCGGCGATGCCGGCCAGATCATCGGCATTGGGCTGCCCGGAAGGCCCGGCACGCACATCATCGCCATAGGCGGACGCCGGCGCGTCAGGCGCCGGCAAACGACCCTCGGGAAACCGTTCGGCCGCCTGAACTGCAGGCGTCAACGACAATAGACAAAGCGCAAGCGGGGCATGAAGAAGACAGGCACGAGCTCGACCTGAGCCAGTCCGCGAGTCCATCGAAAAGACACGACCTTCGACAGCCCTCGCGGTCCGACCGCGGAAGCAGGATATTCGCATTACAGGATTGAACCACCGTTATTTCCGTTAACACTCTGTTGCGAGAGCACTCAATTCCTTTGAGTGAGGCTCCGGGAAGCTAGGTCAACTTAGAAGTCAGAACGAGATCTTACAAATTAGTAAACATTGATATATTTACTCGCCAGCATTCAGTGAGTGCTCCTGAAAGCGACTGATCTCTCTGACAGATGACGATCGCTGATCCCGGTTTTTCATAGGCCACTATTTTGTATGGCGTTTTTTAATCACCCGCAGAGGAACGAGGGAATCTTCAACCGCGAACGATGCCAGAACGATGCGCAAAATAAAGTGTAGAAACTTTTTGTTACAGAGGCTTGCGCTCCAATAGCCCTCGATTGATTGATCTATTCCCTGCCCTGGCCTCAGACCTTTTCGAGGCCAGTGACAAGAACGCCCCGCATTGCGGGGCGCCAAAAGTCGACGGCAAACAGCTCATCGTTCTAAAGACCTCAGAACGGGATCTCGTCATCGAAGTCATCGAAACTGCCCGGATTCGGGGCCCCGTAGTTCGGATTCTGATTGGGCTGCGGTGCGGCTTGGCCTGGCTGCGGCGGACGCTGCTGGGGCTGCCCTGACTGCGGCGGGGGCTGCTGGGGCTGTGGCTGACCGCCCTGGCTGCCCTGCGGCGGCTGATCATAGCCACCCTGCTGGGGCTGCTGGTCGTAGCCGCCCTGGCCGCCGTACTGTCCCTGGGGCTGGGCATAGTCGCCACCCTGGCCGCCGCCGGCGCGGGAATCCAGCATCTGCATGTCGTTGCCGACGATTTCGGTCGAGTAGCGATCCTGGCCGTCCTGCCCCTGCCACTTGCGGGTCTGCAGCCGGCCTTCGATATAGATCCGCGAACCTTTCTTGACGTACTGCTGAGCGATCTCCGCCAGCTTGTTGAACAGCACCACACTGTGCCATTCCGTGCGCTCCTGACGCTGACCGCTCTGACGGTCGGTCCAGCTATCGGTCGTGGCGATGCGCAGGTTGCACACCGGATTTCCCGAGGGCAGGAAGCGGACTTCCGGATCCTGTCCCAGGTTGCCGATCAGGATGACTTTGTTTACACCTCGGGCCATCGTTGTCTCCTCGCATTCCTGCGTTGCGACGCCTTCAGGCGTCGGTTCGTTGCCATTGATTGCCTGCAATACCGGCCAGCGCGTCGACATCCAGGCGCTGGCGGTCGACCTTGAGATAGGCGACACGCTCTTCGCGTACGACCATGACGTCCTCGACACCGGCCACCGAGGCAAAACGCTCGAGTAGTGTATCGAGCCTGTCCATCGATTGCTCGTCGAGTGCGACGATCTCGCTCGAGAGATGACGCGGAGCCGGCATTTTCCACACCACCGCCAGCCAGATCGCGCCGACGATCGCCGCGCCCAGGAACACGCTCTGGACGCCGAACCCCTGGGACAGGGCCCCGCCCAGCGTACCGCCGAGGAAAGCCCCGAAGAACTGGCTGGTCGAATAGACACCCATGGCGGTGCCCTTGGCGCCAGCCGGCGCCAATTTGCTGATCATCGACGGCAATGTCGCCTCCAACAGATTGAAGACGACGAAAAAGCCCCAAAGTAGGGTGATCAGAGTGACCCGGTCGTTCGCCAGTTCCCCGAAGCCGAGCAGGATCAGCGTCATCGCCGCGACGGCACCGACGAAGATAGGCTTCATCTTGCGATACTTCTCGGCCACGATGACCAGCGGAATCATGCCGAGAAACGCCAGCGCCATCACCGGCAGATAGACCCAGCCATGATCAGCCGGCGCAAATCCCAGGGCTTCCAGGCGAAACGGCAACGCCGTGAAGCACGCAGTCAGGATCAGGTGCAGGGCGAAGATCGAGAAGTCCAGCCGTAGCAGATCGCTTTGAGCGAGCGTCGCGCGCAGTTGACGCCGATCGATGCCGACATCGCGATGCGGCATCCGCTGTGGCGCTTTCGGCACCAGTTTCCACAGAATCAGCAACCCACAGGCGGCCAGCACAGCGGTAAACCAGAATACGCCGGCGAGCCCGCCGATATTGGCCACCAGCGGGCCCACGACCATGGCGATGGCGAAGGCCACGCCGATGGAAAGCCCGATAGTGGCCATCGCCGCGGTACGGATCTCCTCACGGGTCTGGTCGGCCAGCAGCGCCATGATGGCGCCGGCGACCGCACCACTGCCCTGCAGGCAGCGACCGACGATGATACCGGTGATGGATGTGGCGCTGGCGGCCACGATACTGCCGATGATGAAAAGCACGATGCCGCCGGCGATGACCGCCTTACGGCCAATGCGGTCGGAGAGCAGACCGAAAGGGATCTGCAGGATGGCCTGGGTCAGGCCGTAGCCGCCCAGAGCCATGCCGATGAGCAACGGCGTGGCACCATCGAGATGGTCGGCATAGAGCGCCAGCACCGGCAGGACCATGAACAGGCCCAGCATGCGCGAAGCATAGAGGCTGGCCAGCCCGACGATGGCACGTCGTTCGGTAACGAGAAAGCGAGAAGTCATGGAGGTCACAATATTGGGTGAACTCGGCCAGGCCGAGGGTGGTTCGGAATGAGCGACGCATTTTACCGCTCGCGTTCCGCCAGTGAAAGCAGCCGGCTTTGCCGGGCATTTGATCCGCGACCTATAATGGTCGTTTCCCGCGTCGCAGCACGAGGTAGTCATGGACAGCATTCTGGTCAGGGGCGCACGGACCCATAACCTGAAGAACATTGATGTCGAACTGCCGCGCGACAAGTTGATCGTGGTAACCGGTCTCTCCGGTTCGGGTAAGTCTTCACTCGCATTCGACACGCTTTACGCCGAAGGACAGCGACGTTACGTCGAGTCCCTGTCAACCTACGCCCGCCAGTTCCTGTCGATGATGGAAAAGCCCGACGTCGACCATATCGAAGGACTGTCGCCGGCCATCTCCATCGAGCAGAAATCGACTTCGCACAATCCGCGCTCCACCGTGGGCACGATCACCGAGATCTACGACTATCTGCGCCTGCTGTTCGCCCGTGCCGGTACGCCGCGGTGTCCCGATCACGACGAGGAGCTCGAGGCCCAGACGGTCTCGCAGATGGTCGATCAGGTGCTGACGCTGCCGGAAGGCAGCCGGCTGATGCTGCTGGCGCCAGTGGTCAAAGGCCGCAAGGGCGAGCATCTCCAGCTGCTGAGCGAGCTGCGCGCCCAGGGGTTCGTGCGCGCGGTGATCGACGGCCATACCGTCGAGCTCGACGATGTGCCGGATCTCGACAAGAAGCGCAAGCACGACATCAGCGTGGTGGTCGATCGCATCAAGGTTCGCCCCGATCTGCAGCAGCGTCTGGCGGAATCGTTCGAGACCGCGCTCAATCTGGCCGACGGCACCGCGATCATCCACTTCATGGACGGCGAGCAGGAAAATCTGGCCTTTTCGTCGCGTTTCGCCTGCCCTATCTGCGGCTATTCGCTCTCCGAGCTCGAGCCGCGGCTGTTCTCGTTCAACAACCCCGCCGGCGCCTGCCCGACCTGCGACGGCCTCGGCGTGCGTCAGTTCTTCGATCCCGACAAGCTGATCAGTCATCCGGAGCTATCGCTGGCCGAAGGGGCGATCAAGGGCTGGGACCGTCGCAGCATCTACTATTTCAGCCAGTTGCAGGCGGTCGCCGAGCATTATCGCTTCACGCTGGACACGCCGTGGAGCGAACTCGCCCGGCACGAGCGCGACCTGGTGCTCAACGGCAGCGGCAAGGACGAAGTCGCGTTCAGCTATGTCAACGATCGGGGCCGCAAGGTCACCCGCGAACACCCCTTCGAAGGCGTATTGCCCAATCTCGAGCGGCGCTACCGGGAAACCGAGTCGTCGATGGTGCGCGACGACCTCTCCAAATATCTGGCGGTGCGTCCCTGCCCGACCTGCGACGGTACTCGCCTCAAGCGCGAAGCTCGTCACGTCTTCATCGACGGCAACAATCTGCCGACTCTGACCCGTATGCCGGTGGGCGAGGCCTGGGAGTATTTCCGCCAGGTCACGTTGCCGGGCCGCAAGGGCGAAATTGCGGTCAAGATCGTTCACGAAATCCACGCGCGTCTGGAATTCCTGGTCAACGTGGGTCTCGACTATCTGACCCTGGAGCGCAGCGCCGACACGCTTTCCGGCGGCGAGGCGCAGCGCATCCGCCTGGCCAGCCAGATCGGGGCTGGCCTGGTCGGGGTGATGTACATCCTCGATGAGCCGTCGATCGGCCTTCACCAGCGTGACAACGAGCGCCTGCTGCAGACGCTGATTCGATTGCGCGATCTGGGCAACACGGTGATCGTGGTCGAGCACGACGAAGACGCCATTCGCGCCGCTGATCATGTGCTGGATATCGGCCCGGGCGCCGGGGTTCATGGCGGCCAGATCGTCGCTCAGGGCACGCCCGCCGATATTGAGGCCACCCCGGACTCGCTGACCGGGCAGTATCTGTCCGGCAAGCGCCGTATCGAAGTGCCGCCGTATCGAATCCCGGGCAATCCGGAGAAGCAGCTTCATCTGCGCGGCGCCAGCGGCAACAACCTGCAGGACGTCGATCTGGCGCTGCCATTGGGACTGTTCGTGTGCGTGACCGGCGTTTCCGGCTCCGGCAAGTCGACGCTGATCAACTCGACGCTGATGCCGATCGCGGCGCGTGAGCTCAATCGCGCGACCACGCTGACGGCGGCCCCCTACCGCAGCATCGAGGGGCTCGATCAGCTCGACAAGATCATCGATATCGACCAGAGCCCGATCGGCCGGACGCCGCGCTCCAACCCGGCCACCTACACCGGCATCTTTACCCCGATCCGCGAACTATTCTCGGGGACGCAGGAAGCCCGCGCCCGCGGCTACAAGCCGGGGCGGTTCAGTTTCAACGTCAAGGGCGGCCGCTGCGAGGCGTGTCAGGGCGAAGGCATGATCAAGGTGGAGATGCATTTTCTGCCGGACATCTACGTGCCCTGCGACGTCTGCAAGGGCAAACGCTACAACCGCGAGACCCTGGAGATTCACTACAAGGGCAAGAGCATCCACGAAGTGCTTGAGATGACCATCGAGGAAGCGCTGGAGTTCTTCAGCCCGGTGCCGGCGATCGCACGGCGCCTGCAGACGCTGATGGACGTGGGGCTCTCCTACGTCCGCCTGGGCCAGAGCGCCACGACGCTCTCCGGCGGCGAAGCGCAACGCGTCAAGCTGGCTCGCGAGCTGGCCAAGCGCGATACCGGGCAGACGCTGTATATCCTCGATGAGCCGACGACGGGCCTGCACTTCGAGGATATTCGTCAGCTGCTGGGCGTTCTTCACCGGCTGCGCGATCATGGCAACACGGTGGTGGTGATCGAACACAACCTGGACGTGATCAAGACTGCCGACTGGGTGATCGATCTCGGCCCGGAAGGTGGCTCAGGTGGCGGCCGCATCATCGCCGAAGGAACGCCCGAGCAGGTGGCCGCGCTCGAGCAATCCCACACCGGGCGCTTCCTGGCACCACTGCTGCCCGAGCCCAAAGTCCGTAAGGCGAAACGCGCCTGACGGCTCATGGGCGGCGCCGAACGGCGCCGCCGTCGATACTGCACTCTCGACCTGATATCGCCGGGCTGCATTAACGGGCCCGGGGTTCAATCAGCATTCAGGCAATACCCTGCCGACTCCAGCCAGCACCTGGCCAAAAAAAACCGGCTGCCCAATTACTTGGGCAGCCGGTTTGTTGTCGTGCGACAAGCTGAGGGCTTATTCTTCCCCGACAGCTTCTTCCACGACCGGACGATCGACCAGCTCGACGTAGGCCATTGGTGCGTTGTCGCCGGTGCGGAAACCGCACTTCAGCACACGGACGTAGCCGCCCGGGCGATTGACGTAACGCGGACCAAGCTCGTTGAAGAGCTTGCCAACGGCTTCCTTGGAGCGGGTGCGGCTGAACGCCAGACGGCGATTCGCCACGCTATCCTGCTTTGACAAGGTAATCAGCGGCTCGATATGACGACGCAGCTCCTTGGCTTTGGGCAGGGTAGTCTTGATCACTTCATGCTCGACCAGCGAGATGCACATGTTCTTGAACATGGCGTGCCGGTGCGAGCTGGTCCGATTCAGATGACGACCACTCTTACGATGACGCATGATTGCTATTCCTTACCAAACTGGTGATTCGAGTCGGCACGCTGGAAGACGGCGCCGGAGCCGGAACTCCGGCGCTATCGCCTCTAGGCTGAAGCCTTGTCGTCTTTCAGACTCGCGGGCGGCCAGCTTTCCAGCCGCATGCCCAGCGAAAGACCGCGCGAAGCCAACACGTCCTTGATCTCGTTCAAGGACTTCTTGCCAAGGTTCGGCGTCTTGAGCAGCTCGACTTCCGTGCGCTGAATCAAATCGCCAATGTAGTAAATATTCTCGGCCTTCAAGCAGTTGGCGCTGCGAACCGTGAGTTCGAGATCATCCACGGGACGCAGAAGAATCGGATCGATCTGATCTTCTTCCTCTTCGATTTCCTGCTCTCTGTCGGCTTCGAGGTCGACGAAGGCGCCCAACTGCTCCTGAAGAATGGTCGCGCTACGGCGAATCGCTTCTTCAGGGTCCAGGGTGCCATCAGTTTCGAGATCGATGACCAGCTTATCGAGGTCGGTGCGCTGTTCGACACGAGCCGCTTCCACCGAGTAGGACACACGGCGAACGGGGCTGAATGTCGCATCCAGCTGCAGACGACCGATGGCGCGAGATTCGTCCTCGTCGGAGAGCCGCGCATCCGCGGGCTCGTAACCGCGACCCTGAACGATCTTCAGCTGCATTTTCAGCTCGCTGCCATCGTTGAGGTGAGCGATTACATGCTCCGGATTGACGATCTCGACGTCATGACCGACGGCAATGTCACCTGCGGTCATTACACCGGGGCCCTGCTTGTTCAAGGTAAGAACGGCTTCGTCGCGGCCGTGCATCCTGATGGCCACGTCCTTGAGATTCAGCAGAATCTCGATGACGTCTTCCTGAACACCCTCGATGGCGCTGTATTCATGCAACACGCCTTCGATTTCCGCTTCGACCACGGCGCAGCCGGGCATCGAAGAGAGCAGGATGCGACGCAGCGCATTCCCCAGGGTATGGCCGAAACCACGTTCGAAGGGTTCCAGCACGATCTTTGCGTGATGTGCACTGACCTCTTCGACCTTGATGTCGCGGGGACGGAGAAACTCTGTCACTGAACGCTGCATATGAACACCTTCCCAGGCTGCCAAACGAAATTCGGTACTCCAGGCTGGAGTCGGGCCGCGCTAGCGACCCGATCCCAGACTTACTTGGAATACAGCTCGACGATCAGGTTTTCGTTGATGTCGGCAGACAGGTCACCGCGTTCCGGGACAGCCTTGAAAGTGCCTTCCATCTTCTTCGAATCGATGTCGATCCACGTCACGTCGCCACGGTTGGCAGCGATGGACAGGGCCTGCTGGATACGGGCCTGGTTCTTGGCCTTCTCGCGAACAGACACGACGTCGCCGGGACGCACCTGATAGGACGCCACGTTGACGGTACGGCCATTGACCATAATCGCCTTGTGGCTGACCAACTGGCGTGATTCGTTACGCGTGGAGCCGAAGCCCATGCGATAGACCACGTTGTCCAGTCGGCATTCCAGCAGCTGCAGCAAGGATTCACCGGTCGCCCCTTTCAGGCGAGCGGCTTCCTTGTAGTAGTTGCGGAACTGTTTCTCGAGTACGCCATAGATGCGACGTACTTTCTGCTTCTCACGAAGCTGCAAGCCGTAGTCGGAAAGACGCTGACGGCGCTGGCCGTGCACACCCGGGATCTGCTCGGATTTGCACTTCTTCTCGAAGGGAGTGACACCGCTCTTGAGAAAGAGGTCGGTACCTTCACGACGAGACAGTTTACACTTGGGACCTAGATAACGAGCCATGAGTCAGTCTCCTTAGACGCGGCGTTTCTTCGGCGGACGGCAACCGTTGTGCGGGATCGGCGTCGCGTCAGTAATGCTCTGTACACGGAAGCCGGCGGCATTGAGTGCTCGCACGGCAGACTCACGGCCAGGACCTGGGCCCTTGACCAGCACGTCGACGTTTTTCACACCATACTCGGCTGCAGCAGTCGCTGCACGTTCACTCGCTACTTGAGCTGCGAACGGGGTGCTCTTGCGAGAACCACGAAAACCCGAACCACCGGCTGTTGCCCAAGAAAGCGCATTGCCCTGGCGGTCTGTGATCGTCACGATCGTATTGTTAAAAGAGGCGTGGATGTGCGCGACGGCGTCCACAACCTGCTTTTTAACCTTTTTACGGTTACTACGCGGGTTAGCCATGTTGATGTATCCTGATCTTAAACGCCGGAACGTTAATTACTTACGAATCGGTTTACGCGGTCCCTTACGGGTACGCGCATTGGTCTTGGTACGCTGACCACGCAGCGGTAGACCACGACGATGGCGCAGACCTCGGTAACAACCCAAGTCCATGAGGCGCTTGATATTCAGCGTCACATCACGGCGAAGGTCGCCTTCTACGGTGTACTTACCCACTTCGGTACGCAGGACGTCGAGCTCTTCGCCAGACAGTTCCTGGACCTTAGTGGTCGGTGCGATACCGGCAGCAACGCAAACTGCTTCTGCGCGCGTGCGGCCAATCCCGTAGATGTAGGTCAGCGAGATCGCCGCATGCTTGTTGTCCGGGATATTGACGCCTGCAATACGGGCCATCAGCTTACTCCGAATGTTGAGCGGCTTGCTCGTTAGTCTTCCACGAAGGGCGCAATAGCATACCCCCTGACCTCTCTCAAGGCAAGGGGTATGCCAATGGCCCGCTTTTTACTCACAGCGTAGGGATCGAATTAACCCTGACGCTGCTTGTGACGAGGTTCGGTGCAAATTACACGAACCGCGCCATTGCGCCGAATGATCTTGCAGTTACGGCACATTTTCTTTACAGAAGCTCGAACTTTCATCGTTCTCTCCAAATGCTCTCTGGCGGAGGCTCAGCGCGTCAGGCCACCGCTACCGTAGCCCTTCAGGTTCGATTTCTTCATCACCGACTCATACTGATGAGACATCAGATGAGACTGAACCTGGGCCATGAAGTCCATGATTACCACCACCACGATCAGCAGCGACGTACCGCCAAAGTAGAACGGCACCTGCCAGGCCACCATCAGGAACTGCGGCATCAACGAGACCAGCGTGATGTAGAGCGCCCCGAACAGGGTCAGACGCGTCATCACCTTGTCGACGTAGCGTGCGGTCTGCTCTCCCGGACGAATCCCCGGCAGAAAGGCACCGGACTTCTTCAGGTTGTCGGCGACATCCTTCGGATTGAACACCAACGCCGTATAGAAGAAGCAGAAGAACAGCACTGCCGCCGCGAACAGGATGATGTACAGCGGCGCACCCGGGGCGAGCTGTTGAGAGGCAACCTGCAGCCACTCGAAGCCATCGCTCTGGCCCAGCCACTGGCCGATCGAACCGGGAAACAGCAGAATGCTGGACGCGAAGATCGGCGGAATGACACCCGCCATGTTGACCTTCAGCGGCAGATAGCTGCTCTGACCGGCATACATCTTATTGCCGACCTGACGACGCGGATAGTTCACCGTGATACGGCGCTGTCCACGCTCGATGAACACCACGAAGGCAATCGTCGCGATACCCAGAATCGCCAACGCCAACAGCGGCAGTACGTTCCAGGCGCCGTCGTTCCGCGCCAACTCGAACGACTGACCGATCGCGTTGGGCAGGCCTGCCACGATGCCGGAAAAGATGATCAGCGAAATGCCGTTGCCGATCCCTTTCTCGGTGATCTGCTCGCCCAGCCACATCAGGAATACCGCACCGGCCACGAAGGTCACGACGGCGGTGAAATAGAAACTGATGTCACCAGAGTAAGCAACGCCCTGACTGACCAGACCAACTGACATGCCGGTCGCCTGGATCAGCGCCAGCAACACCGTGCCGTAGCGGGTGTACTGGTTGATCTTGCGACGCCCGGCCTCGCCTTCCTTCTTCAGCGCTTCGAGCTGAGGCGATACCGCGGTCAGAAGCTGCATGATGATCGACGCGGAGATGTACGGCATGATCCCCAGCGCGAAGATACTCATGCGCTGCAGCGCACCCCCCGAGAACATGTTGAACATGCCCAGGATGGTGCCCTGGTTCTCCCGAAACAGGGCAGCCAGCTGGTCAGGATCGATGCCGGGGACGGGGATGTGGGCACCAATGCGGTACACCACGATCGCGATAAAGACGAAACGCAGGCGTGCCCACAGCTCGCTGAGACCACTACCCTTGTTCGCCGGCATGTTTCCTGACTTAGCCATTTAGTCCTCTACTTTGCCACCGGCCGCTTCGATCGCAGCACGCGCACCTTTGGTGACCTTGAGGCCACGCACGGTAACCGCTTTGCTCAACTCGCCGGAAAGAACGACCTTGGCGTACTCGGTTGCGTTCTTGAGCACGTTGGCCTTCTTCAGACTGGCGAGATCAGCGACGTCGCCTTCGACCTTGCCCAGTTCGGCAAGGCGGACTTCTTCGGACACCAGCGACTTGCGCGAGGTGAAACCGAATTTCGGCAGACGACGCTGCAAAGGCATTTGACCGCCCTCGAAGCCCGGCTTGACCGAGCCACCAGAGCGAGACTTCAAGCCCTTGTGACCACGGCCACCGGTCTTGCCCAGGCCAGAACCGATACCGCGACCAAGACGCTTTTCAGCGTGCTTGGAACCCGGAGCCGGGCTTAAGCTATTGAGTTTCATGGATTACTCTCCCTCGATTCGAACAAGGTAGTTGACCTTGTTGATCATGCCGCGAACGGCGGGGGTGTCTTCCAGCTCGACCGAGTGCCCAATTCGACGCAGACCGAGACCGGTCATTGTCGCCCTGTGCTTCTGCAAAACACCGATAGTGCTGCGGGTCTGAGTGATTTTGATCGTCTGTGCCATGGTCCGTTACCCCGCCAGCTCTTCGACAGACAGGCCACGCTTGGCGGCGATGTCATCCCGAGATTGCATGGATTCGAGCCCCTTGATCGTGGCACGAACCACGTTCACCGGGTTGGTGGAACCGTAGCACTTGGCCAGAACGTCATGCACACCGGCCAGTTCGAGCACGGAGCGCATCGCGCCACCGGCGATGATGCCGGTACCTTCGGAAGCCGGCTGCATGTAGACCTTGGACGCACCGTGACGGGAGCGCACAGGGTACTGCAGCGTGCTGCCGCTGAGGCTGACCTTGACCATGTTGCGGCGAGCCTGGTCCATGGCCTTCTGGATCGCGACCGGCACTTCGCGTGCCTTGCCGCGACCGAAGCCAACCCGGCCATTGCCATCGCCAACGACGGTCAGCGCGGTGAAACCGAAGATACGGCCACCCTTGACCACCTTGGCGACGCGGTTGACCTGCACCAACTTCTCTTGCAGATCTCCGCCCTTCTGTTCGTTATTCGCCATCGTAAAACCCTTTAGAATTGCAGACCGCCTTCGCGTGCGGCATCAGCCAACGCTTTGACACGCCCGTGGTACTGGAACCCGGCGCGGTCAAAAGCAACCTGAGAGATGCCGGCATCCTTGGCGCGCTCGGCAATCAGAGCACCCACCTTGGCAGCCGCGTCAGCGTTGCCCGTGGCACCTTCGCGCAGGCTCTTGTCCAGCGTGGAAGCGCTGGCCAGTACCTGGCCGCCGTCCGGTGAGATGATCTGCGCATACATGTGTCGCGGGGTGCGGTTGACGCACAGGCGAAACACACCCAAGTCGCGGATCTTGGCACGGGCGCGGCGGGCACGACGGAGACGAGATTCTTTCTTCGCGTTCATAACCCTGCCTTACTTCTTCTTGGCTTCTTTGCGGCGGACACGTTCGTCGCTGTACCGCACCCCTTTGCCCTTGTAGGGCTCCGGCGGACGGAACGCACGAATTTCCGCTGCCACCTGACCGAGCTTCTGCTTGTCCGCGCTTTTCAGCACAATCACGGTGTTCTTGGGCGTTTCCGCCGTGACACCTTCGGGCAGTGTGTAGTCGATCGGATGTGAGAAACCGAGTGTTAGGTTCAGCGTCTTGCCACTAGCCTGGGCACGATAGCCGACGCCATTGATTTCCAGCGACCGAGTGAAACCCTCGGAGGCGCCGGTGACCATATTCTGGACCAGGGCACGCGTGGTGCCGACCATGGCCCAAGTTTTCGCCGTTTCGCTCGGGACGAAAACCAGCTGACCGTCTTCCTGAGTGATCTTCACGTCGGGATGCACGGTCAGTTCAAGCGTGCCCTGGCCGCCCTTGACGGACAGCTGGTCGCCGTCGAGCTTCGCTTCGACGCCGCTGGGCAGTTTAACCGGATACTTGGCTACGCGAGACATTTCTCACTCCTAGAATACGGTGCAGATGACTTCACCACCGACACCCGCCTGGCGTGCGGCACGATCGGTCATGACACCCTGAGAGGTGGTGACGATCGCCACACCCAGACCGTCCGCGATCTTGGGCAGTTCACTCTTGCCCTTGTAGATCCGCAGTGACGGCTTGGACATACGCTGGAGGTGCTCGATGACCGGCTTGCCCTCGAAGTACTTGAGGGTCACGGTCAATTCGGGCTTGGCGCCTTCAGTGACCGTAGCGTCGGTGATGTAGCCTTCCTGCTTGAGTACGCGGGCCACTTCAACCTTGAGCTTGGAAGACGGCATGGTAACCGTCTCCTTGGTGGCCATCTGCGCATTACGGATACGAGTACACATATCCGCCAGAGTATCTTGCATGCTCATTACATTGCGCTCCTGAATTCCTCGACGTGGCTTACCAGCTGGACTTCTTCAGTCCAGGGACGTCGCCACGCATCGCAGCTTCGCGCAGCTTGTTACGGGCCAGTCCGAACTTGTTATAGTAACCGTGCGGACGACCAGTAATGCGGCAGCGGTTGCGCTGACGGACCTGACTGGAGTCCCGCGGCAACTGTTGCAGCTTCAGCTGAGCGTCGAAGCGCTCTTCGTCAGAAGCATTGACGTCATAAATGACGGTTTTCAGCGCGGTACGCTTGGCGGCGTATTTGTCGACCAGCTTCGCGCGCTTGAGCTCACGCTCAATCATGCTTTTCTTTGCCATGAATCCACCCTTATTGCTTGAACGGGAAGTTCAGCGCGCTGAGCAGCGCACGACCTTCTTCGTCGGTGATGGCGCTGGTCGTAATGGTGACATCCAGACCACGAATCCGGTCGATCTTATCATATTCGATCTCCGGAAAGATGATCTGCTCCCGTACGCCCATGGAGTAGTTGCCACGTCCGTCGAAGGATTTCGGGTTCAGGCCGCGGAAGTCACGTACGCGAGGAATCGCGATGTTGACCAGCCGGTCCAGAAATTCCCACATCCGTTCGCGGCGCAGCGTCACCTTGACGCCAATCGGCCAGCCTTCGCGGACTTTGAAGCCTGCGATGGACTTGCGCGCCTTGGTCACTACCGGCTTCTGCCCGGAGAGCTTCTCCAGGTCGCCGACAGCATTGTCGATCAGCTTTTTGTCGCTGGTCGCTTCGCCGATGCCCATGTTCAGGGTCACTTTGGTGATCCGGGGCACCTGCATAACGTTGGCATAGCTGAACTGCTCTTTGAGCTGAGCCATGACTTCGTTTTGATAACGTTCTTTCAAGTTCGCCATTTTGCTACCCGACTCGCGTTAGGCGTCGATCTGCTTCTGCGTCGACTTGTAGATACGTACCTTGGTACCGTCTTCCTGCAGCTGGAAGCCGACGCGATCCGCTTTGCCGGTCTCCGCATTGAAGATCGCCACGTTAGACGCATGGATCGGAGCCTCACGCTCGACGATACCCCCCGGGTTGCCAACCATAGGATTGGGCTTGGTGTGGCGCTTGATCATGTTCACGCCCGAAACGACATAACGATCGTTTTCGAGGACGCGCTTGATCGTGCCACGCTTGCCCTTGTCCTTGCCGGCGATGACGATAACTTCGTCGTCACGTTTGATCTTGTGCATATCCGCCTCGCTCCTTACAGCACTTCGGGCGCCAAGGAAATGATCTTCATGAACTTTTCGTTACGCAGTTCACGAGTTACCGGTCCGAAGATACGGGTGCCGATCGGCTGTTCGTTGGTGTTGTTCAACAGAACCGCCGCATTTCCGTCGAAGCGGATCAGCGAACCGTCGTTACGACGGACACCGCTGCGCGTACGCACCACCACCGCCTTGAGGACCTGGCCTTTCTTGACCTTGCCCCGCGGGATGGCTTCTTTGACCGTCACTTTAATGACGTCGCCAACGCGAGCGTAACGGCGGTGTGAACCGCCCAGCACCTTGATGCACTGCACCCGGCGCGCGCCGCTGTTGTCCGCGACATCCAGCATTGTCTGCGTCTGAATCATTGGTTTTCTCCAAACCTAATCTGACTGCACTGGTTCAGAAGGCGCCTGTCGGGCTCAGCCCTTGGCCTGCTCGACCACCTCGACCAACGCCCAGGCCTTCTTCTTGGACAGCGGACGGCATTCCTGAATGGATACCAGATCGCCGGCCTTGGCCTGATTCGTCTCGTCGTGGGCGTGCAGCTTGGTGGAGCGCTTCATGTACTTGCCGTAGATCGGATGGCGCTCACGGCGCTCGATCAATACGACAATCGATTTTTCCATCTTGTCGCTCACCACCCTGCCGGTGAGCGTACGTGCTTTGCTTGCTTCAGCCATCATTGGTCACCTGACTTCTGGTTGAGCACAGTCTTGACGCGAGCGATGTCGCGACGAACCTGCTTCAGCAGATGCGTCTGGCTCAGCTGGCCGGTGGCCTTCTGCATGCGCAGGTTGAACTGCTCGCGGAGCAGTTCGAAAAGCTGCTCCTGCAGCGCATCGACTGACTTTTCACGCATTTCGTTGGCTTTCATCACATCACCGTCCGTTTCACAAAGGTGGTGGAGATGGGCATTTTCTGGGCCGCCAGAGAGAAGGCTTCGCGCGCCAGCTCTTCGGAAACACCTTCAATTTCGTAAAGCACTCTGCCCGGCTGAATCTGGGCGACCCAGTACTCGACGGAACCCTTACCTTTACCCATACGAACCTCGAGAGGCTTGTTGGTAATCGGCTTGTCCGGGAATACACGGATCCAGATCTTGCCACCACGTTTGACGTGACGGGTAATGGCACGACGACCCGCCTCGATCTGACGTGCGGTGATGCGGCCGCGATCGGTGGCCTTGAGACCGAAGTCCCCGAAACTCACCTTGCTGCCGCGATGCGCCAGGCCGCGGTTACGACCTTTCTGCACCTTGCGAAACTTTGTACGCTTGGGTTGCAACATCGATCAGTCTCCCCTTACCTGGAACCTTTCTTCTTCGATGCGGGTGCCTGAGCCTGTTGCTTCTGCTTGGCACGCACCTCTTCGATGCCCCCGAGGATTTCGCCCTTGAAGACCCAGACCTTGACGCCGATGACGCCGTAGGTTGTGTGGGCTTCGTAAGTGGCGTAATCGATATCGGCACGCAGCGTATGAAGCGGCACGCGACCTTCGCGATACCATTCGGTACGTGCGATTTCGGCACCACCCAGACGACCGGAGAGCTGCACCTTGAAACCGCCGGCGCCCAGACGCATGGCGTTCTGAACGGCTCGTTTCATGGCGCGACGGAACATCACACGACGTTCGAGCTGACCGGCGATGTTCTGCGCGACCAGAGCGGCGTCGAGTTCCGGCTTGCGGACTTCTTCGATGTTGACGTGTACCGGCACACCCATCATGCGGGTGACTTCCTGACGCAGACGATCGACGTCCTCACCCTTCTTGCCAATCACGATGCCCGGACGGGCGGTGTGAATGGTAATACGGGCGTTGTTGGCCGGACGCTCGATGGTGATGCGGCTCACGGAAGCGTTCTTCAAACGCTCCTCGAGGTAGCGACGCACTTCCAGATCGCTGTTCAGCTTGTCGGCATAGGCACCACGCTCGGCATACCATACCGAGGTGTGATCCTTGACGATGCCCAGTCGGATTCCGACTGGATTGACTTTCTGACCCATCTGGTCGACTCCTACTTCTCGGCTACCTTGACGGTGATGTGGCAGGTGCGCTTCAGAATGCGATCCGCACGGCCTTTGGCGCGCGGTTGAATGCGCTTGAGCGTCATGCCCTCATCGACACAGATGGTCGAGACACGCAGCTCGTCGATGTCCATGCCGTTGTTTTCTTCCGCATTGGCGATCGCGGACTGCAACACCTTCTTGACCAACTTGGCGGCCTTCTTCGGTGAGAAGGTCAGCACGTCGAGCGCTTCGGCGACCGGCTTACCGCGCACCTGGTCAGCCACCAAACGGGCCTTCTGGGCGGATAAGCTCGCGCCACGCAACTTAGCAGCGACTTCCATCTCTTATTCCTCTTGGCTTACCGTTTGGCTTTCTTGTCCGCCGCATGACCGCGATAAGTGCGGGTAGCAGCGAACTCGCCCAACTTGTGGCCGACCATTTCCTCGGAGACATGCACCGGGACATGCTGGCGACCGTTATGTACCGCAATGGTGAGCCCGACCATATTCGGCAGGATCATCGAACGACGCGACCAGGTCTTGATCGGTTTGCGATCGTTCTTTTCCGTTGCGACGTCGACCTTCTTCAACAGATGAAGGTCAATGAAAGGACCTTTCTTCAGTGAACGTGGCACAGCCGTTACCTCTTAATGTCTGTTACTTGGACTTGCGGCGACGAACGATGAGCTTGTCGGTACGCTTGTTCTTGCGGGTCTTGTGGCCCTTGGTGGGGATACCCCACGGGCTGACCGGATGACGACCACCGCTGGTGCGGCCTTCACCGCCGCCGTGCGGGTGATCCACCGGGTTCATTGCGACACCGCGAACAGTCGGGCGCACCCCTCTCCAACGTTTCGCACCGGCCTTGCCCAATTGACGCAGGCTGTGCTCAGAGTTACCGACTTCGCCCAATGTCGCACGGCACTCGGACAGTACGCGACGCATCTCGCCGGAGCGAAGACGCAGCGTGGCGTAGTTGCCTTCACGGGCGACCAGCTGAGCGCTGGCACCGGCGCTACGAGCAATCTGCGCACCCTTGCCCGGCTTCAATTCGATGCAGTGCACCGTCGAGCCGACCGGGATGTTACGCAGCGGCAGCGCGTTGCCGCGCTTGATGGCGGCGTTGACACCGGACTCCACCACGTCGCCGACCTTGACGGTCTTGGGCGCGATGATGTAACGACGCTCGCCGTCCATGTACTTCAGCAGCGCGATGTTGGCGCTACGGTTCGGATCGTATTCGATGCGCTCGACGGAGGCCTTGATGCCATCCTTGATGCGCTTGAAATCGATCAAACGATAATGCTGACGATGACCACCGCCCACGTGACGCGTGGTGATGCGGCCATTGTTGTTACGCCCACCCGACTTCGACTGCTTCTCGACCAGCGCACCGTAGGCGCGGCCCTTGAAGAGCTCGTCGTTGACGACTTTGACGACGTGACGACGGCCGGCGGAGGTGGGTTTTGTCTTGACTACTGCCATGATCCGTACTCCTGCCTTACTCGGCGCCAGAGAAGTCTTCGAGCGTTTCGCCCGCAGCCAAGGTTACGTACGCCTTGCGGTAACCCTTGCGCAGACCAGTGCCGAAGCGAGTGCGTTTGGTCTTGCCCTTGACGTTGAGCACCTGGACGCCGGCAACTTTCTTGCCGAACAGCGCCTCGACGGCTTTCTTGATCTCAGGCTTGGTCGCGTCCTGGGCCACCCGGAACACGTACTGATTGTTCTCGGCGGCAAGCGCGGCCTTCTCGGTCATGTGAGGTCCGAGCAGAACCTTGTATACGCGTTCCTGGTTCATCCCAGCTTCTCCTCGAATTTACGCAGAGCGGAGACGGTCATCAGCACCTTGTCGAAGGCAATCAGACTGACCGGATCGGCGGCCGCAGCATCGACGACATCGACGTTGGGGATGTTGCGGGCGGCCAGGTAGAGCTTCTCGTCGATATCTTCGGTGACGATCAGCACTTTCTCGAGCTCAAGATCCTTGAGCTTACCGACCAGCTCTTTGGTTCTGGGTGCTTCGACGGCGAACTCTTCGACCAGCACCAGACGGTCCTGACGGATCAGTTCGGACAGGATCGAACGCATGGCCGCACGATACATCTTGCGGTTGACCTTCTGCGTGTAATCCTGCGGACGAGCGGCGAACGTCACACCACCGCTGCGCCAGATCGGCGAACGGATGGTGCCGGCACGCGCGCGGCCGGTGCCTTTCTGGCGCCACGGCTTCTTGCCGCCGCCACGTACGTCGGAGCGGTTCTTCTGAGCACGGGTGCCCTGGCGGCCAGCCGCCAGATAGGCGGTAACGACCTGGTGCACCAACGCTTCGTTGAAGTCTTTGCCGAAGGTCGCTTCGGACACTTCGACGGTGCCAGCGGCACCTACGAGATTCAGATTCATCGGTCTCAGTCCCCTCAGCGAGCTTTCACGGCACTGCGCACAACGACATCACTGCCGGGTGCACCTGGCACGGCGCCCTTGATCAAAAGCAGATTGCGCTCGGTATCGATGCGCACCACTTCCAGCGTCTGGACGGTGACACGCTCGTTACCCATCTGACCGGCCATCTTCTTGCCTTTGAAAACACGACCTGGGGTCTGGCACTGACCGATGGAACCTGGCGCACGGTGAGAAAGCGAGTTGCCGTGGGTATTGTCCTGGGTACGGAAATTCCAGCGCTTGACGGCGCCCTGAAAGCCCTTGCCCTTGGACGTACCGGTCACATCGACTTTCTGACCAGCTTCAAAGAGGGATACGGTGAAGGAACCACCCACTTCCGGAGTCTCATCGTCTTCTGTCAGACGGAACTCCATCAGCGAACGGCCGGCCTCGATACCTGCCTTGGCGTATTGACCAGCAATCGCCTTGGTGAGGTGTTTGGCCTTGCGGGAGCCGGTCGTGACCTGCACCGCACGATAGCCGTCAGACTCGACGGTCTTGACGCTGGCGATGCGGTTGGGCTCAACCTCGATAACGGTTACGGGCACGGAAGCACCGTCTTCGGTGAAAACACGGGTCATGCCCGCCTTTTTACCGACTAAACCGATAGTCATGTTCAGTCTCCTATAGTGTACGGGGCTGTCACCCGCTATGGCTGCCCTTTCCAGAGCATTCCACTAGCACATTGTATGGCGTCTCACGACGCGGCGGTGCTGTTGAACTCAGCGCCCGCTAGTGACTAGTGTTGGTTTCAGTCGAGTTTAATCTGCACGTCTACACCAGCGGCGAGATCGAGCTTCATCAGCGCATCGACGGTCTTTTCCGTCGGCTCGACGATGTCGAGAACGCGCTTGTGCGTGCGAATCTCATACTGATCGCGCGCGTCCTTGTTGACGTGCGGAGAGATCAGGATGGTGTAACGCTCGCGATTCGTCGGCAACGGAATCGGGCCACGCACCTGAGCGCCAGTGCGCTTGGCCGTATCCACGATCTCCTGAGCCGACTGATCGATCAGCCGATGGTCAAACGCTTTCAGCCGAATGCGAATCTTCTGGTTCTGCATTTACCTTATGCTCCACTGGATGCTGACGGCGCGAGCCGTCGACCCACGCGTTCAAAGGACGCGCATTATAGGAGAGCCCCGATCGAGAGTCAAACACCCTCTCTATCGAAGACCGTCAAACCCATACAGAAAAAGGGGCGCGTGAGCGCCCCTTCTTTAACCATCATCGAAACGCTTACTCGATGATCTTGGCTACCACGCCGGCGCCGACGGTACGACCACCTTCGCGAATCGCGAAGCGCAGGCCGTCTTCCATGGCGATCGGAGCGATCAGCGTCACGACCATCTGGACGTTGTCGCCCGGCATGACCATCTCGACGCCTTCCGGCAGTTCACAGGTACCGGTAACGTCGGTGGTACGGAAGTAGAACTGCGGACGGTAGCCCTTGAAGAACGGCGTGTGACGACCGCCTTCTTCCTTGGACAGGACGTAGACTTCGGCTTCGAACTTGGTATGCGGCTTGATGGTGCCCGGCTTGGCCAGAACCTGACCACGCTCGACGTCATCACGCTTGGTACCACGCAGCAGCGCACCCACGTTCTCGCCAGCACGACCTTCGTCGAGAAGCTTACGGAACATTTCGACGCCGGTGACAATCGTCTTGGTGGTGTCATGGATACCGACGATTTCGACTTCGTCGCCAGTCTTGACGATGCCGCGCTCGACACGACCGGTCACAACGGTACCGCGACCCGAGATGGAGAACACGTCTTCGATCGGCATCAGGAACGGCTGATCGATGGCACGCTCCGGCTCCGGAATGTACTCGTCAAGAGACTTGATCAGGTTGGCAACGGCGGTGGTACCCATGCCGTTGTCATCCTTGCCTTCCAGCGCCATCAGTGCAGAACCGATGATGATCGGCGTGTCGTCGCCCGGGAAGTCGTACTCGGCCAGCAGCTCACGAACTTCCATCTCGACCAGCTCGAGCAGCTCTTCGTCATCGACCATGTCGGCCTTGTTCAGGAACACGACGATGTACGGAACACCAACCTGACGCGAAAGCAGGATGTGCTCGCGAGTCTGCGGCATCGGGCCGTCGGCAGCGGAACAGACCAGGATCGCGCCGTCCATCTGGGCAGCACCGGTGATCATGTTCTTGACGTAGTCAGCGTGTCCCGGGCAGTCGACGTGCGCGTAATGGCGAACTTCGGACTGATATTCGACGTGAGCGGTGGCGATGGTGATACCACGCTCGCGCTCTTCCGGAGCGTTGTCGATAGAGTCGAACTGACGCCACTCGCCACCGAAGACTTCGGCGGAAACACGAGTCAGTGCCGCTGTCAGGGTCGTCTTACCATGGTCGACGTGACCGATGGTGCCGACGTTGACGTGCGGTTTGGAGCGTTCAAATTTTTCCTTAGCCACTGCTATAACCTCTTTACGTTAGCTAACGGTTAACCGTTCTGATTGATGACGGCATCAACTACGCTGGATGGCGCCTCTTCGTAATTCGCAAACTCCATGGTGTAGCTTGCGCGTCCCTGGGTCTGAGAACGCAGATCGGTCGCGTAACCGAACATCTCAGCCAACGGAACCGTGGCGCGAATGACCTTGCCAGAAGAGGAGTCATCCATGCCCTGCACAAGGCCACGACGGCGGTTGAGGTCACCCATCACATCACCCATGAAATCCTCAGGGGTAACGACTTCGACCTTCATCACCGGCTCGAGCAACACGGCCTTAGCCTTACGAGCACCTTCTTTGATCGCCATGGAAGAGGCGACCTTGAACGCAGTCTCGTTGGAGTCCACGTCATGATAGGAACCGTCGAACAGCGTCACTTTGACGTCGATCATCGGGTAGCCCGCGATCACGCCGTTCTTGAGCTGTTCGTAAGCCCCTTTTTCGACGGCCGGCACGTACTCTTTCGGTACCGCACCACCGACAATGGCGGACGCGAACTTGAAGGTCATCTCCTCGTCCTCGCCCTTGTCTTCGGCCGTCAGCGGCTCGATGCGCAACCAGACGTGACCGTACTGGCCGCGACCACCTGACTGACGAACGAACTTGCCTTCCTGCTCCACCGACTGGCGGATGGTTTCACGGTAGGCAACCTGCGGCTTGCCGATGTTGGCCTCGACCTTGAACTCGCGACGCATACGGTCGACGAGGATATCGAGGTGCAACTCGCCCATGCCCGAGATGATGGTCTGACCGGTCTCTTCGTCGGTCTGGACACGGAAAGACGGATCTTCCTGTGCCAGCTTACCCAGAGCTACGCCCATCTTTTCCTGGTCCGGCTTGGACTTCGGCTCGACGGCGACGGAGATAACCGGCTCCGGAAACTCCATGCGCTCGAGAACGATCTTGTCGTTCAGGTCGCACAGCGTGTCGCCAGTCGTGACGTCTTTCAGGCCGATACACGCGGCGATGTCGCCGGCGTAGACTTCCTTGATCTCTTCACGCGAGTTGGCGTGCATCTGAACGATACGGCCGACACGCTCTTTCTTCGACTTCACGGAGTTGAAGATGCTGTCGCCGGACTTCAGGACGCCCGAGTAGACGCGCATGAAGGTCAGGGTGCCCACGAACGGGTCGGTCGCGATCTTGAACGCCAGCGCCGAGAACGGTGCACTGTCGTCGGCTTCACGCGTCGCGACGGTACCGTCCTTGTCATCCAGCTCACCTTCGATCGCCTTGACCTCGGTCGGCGACGGCAGGTACTCGATGACGCAGTCCAGGACGGCCTGAACGCCCTTGTTCTTGAACGCCGAACCACAGGTCACGAGAACGATCTCGTTGGCCAGGGTACGCGCCCGCAGACCCGCCTTGATTTCCGCTTCGGAGAGCTCGACCCCTTCGAGGTACTTGTCCATCAGCTCTTCGTTGGCTTCAGCCGCGGCTTCGACCATCTGCTCGCGATACTTCTCGGCGGTTTCCTGCAGGTCGGCCGGAATGTCGACCAACTCGTAGTTCATGCCGAAGTTGTCTTCGTCCCAGAGGATGGCCTTCATCTTGATGAGGTCGACCACGCCCTTGAACTCGTCTTCCGCACCCCAGTTGATCTGGATCGGAACGACGTTGGCACCCAGGCGGTCCTTGAGCTGGTCGATGACCATGAAGTAGTCGGCGCCGGCACGGTCCATCTTGTTGACGAACACCATGCGCGGAACTTCGTACTTGTTGGCCTGACGCCAGACGGTTTCCGTCTGCGGCTGCACACCGGAAGAGCCGCACAGCACGACGACCGCACCATCCAGCACGCGCAGCGAACGCTCGACTTCGATGGTGAAGTCGACGTGTCCCGGCGTATCGATGATGTTGATCCGATGCTCGTCGAACTGCTTGCTCATGCCCTGCCAGAAACAGGTCGTCGCCGCGGAGGTGATCGTGATGCCACGCTCCTGCTCCTGCTCCATCCAGTCCATGACGGCAGCGCCCTCATGAACCTCACCCACCTTGTGGGACAGGCCGGTATAGAACAGAACACGCTCGGTGGTCGTAGTCTTGCCGGCGTCGACGTGGGCAACGATACCGATATTGCGATAACGCTTGAGTGGTGTCTTTCGTGCCACGATGGAAGTCCCCGTTGTTTAGAAGCGGTAGTGGGAGAAGGCCTTGTTGGCATCTGCCATGCGGTGCACGTCTTCACGCTTCTTCACAGCAGCACCCTTGCCTTCTGCGGCGTCCAGCATTTCGCCAGCAAGACGTTGGGCCATGGTCTTTTCGCCGCGGCTACGGGCCGCATCGGCCAGCCAGCGCATGGCCAGCGCGTGACGGCGTGACGGGCGAACTTCCACAGGCACCTGGTAGGTCGCGCCGCCAACGCGGCGAGATTTGACCTCGACCATCGGCTGGATGGCTTCCAGCGCCTTTTCAAAGATGTCCAGCGGCGCTTCGCTACTACGCTCGGCAACCCTGTCCAGCGCACCATAGACGATGCGCTCAGCTACGGACTTCTTGCCGCTGATCATCAGATGGTTCATGAACTTGGCCAGGCGCTCACTTCCGAACTTGGGATCCGGAAGGATCTCGCGCTTAGCGACAACTCTTCTTCTTGGCATGATAAGCCCTCTCGTTAAGGGTCGTTCAGGTAAACCCGGCATGCGCATCGCTGGTTAGCGAAAGCGGCCGACCTTACTCTTATCTGACCGATGATGGATGGTGATAGCGTCCGAAATCAGGACTTGGGACGCTTGGTGCCGTATTTGGAACGGCCCTGCCGACGATTCTGCACACCGGAGGTGTCGAGGGCGCCGCGGACGGTGTGATAACGCACACCCGGCAAATCCTTGACGCGGCCGCCACGAATCAGGACCACGGAGTGTTCCTGCAGGTTGTGGCCTTCACCGCCGATATAAGAACTGACTTCAAAACCGTTGGTCAGACGCACACGACACACCTTACGCAGGGCCGAGTTCGGCTTCTTGGGCGTAGTGGTGTAGACGCGGGTACAGACCCCACGGCGTTGCGGGCAGGCCTGCAGCGCCGGCACGTCGCTGGTGGCGACGGGGCGCTTGCGCGGCTTGCGCACGAGCTGGTTGATCGTTGCCATAGTGTTTAGCTGACTCCAATGGGTTGCCTTGCCTTATGCCCGGGTCTTGGCGCACGGCCTTTGCATCGGCCGGTTGCACTACCCCTGCATAAAGGCTGCGCATTCTAATCAGTTGTCATGAGACCCGTCAAGACCGCTCGCCCCGTGGGACGAGCGGTCCGAGGTCATGACCTAGAGATCGTCGTCATCGGCATCGAGCGCGGTGAGCTGTGCACCCAGCTCCTGCTCGACATCGAATGCCGACGGCTGCAGCGTGCGCCCGGACTCTTCGCGCTTGCGACGCCGCTCGTCGTGATGAGCCAGACCCGTACCCGCCGGAATCAGACGTCCCACCACCACGTTTTCCTTCAGGCCGCGCAAATAATCGCGCTTTCCGGTCACCGCCGCCTCGGTCAGCACCCGCGTCGTCTCCTGGAACGATGCCGCGGAGATGAACGACTCGGTCGCCAACGACGCCTTGGTGATACCCAGCAGCAGACGCTCGTACTTGGCCGGGAATTTCTCGGTCGTCTCGAGACGCGCGTTCTCTTCGAGGACGCGTACCAGTTCGACCTGATCGCCAGGGATAAAGGTGGAATCGCCGGAATCGGTGATCTCGACCTTGCGCAGCATCTGACGCACGATGACTTCGATATGCTTGTCGTTGATGCTCACGCCCTGCAGACGATAGACATCCTGGATCTCGACGGTGATGTACTTGGCCAGCTCCGCCACACCCAGCAGCCGCAGAATATCGTGCGGATTGCTCGGGCCATCGGAGATGACCTCGCCCTTCTCGACCGTCTCGCCTTCGAACACCCCGATCTGACGCCATTTCGGGATCAGCATCTCCAACGGATCACCTTCCTTCGGCGTGATCGTCAGACGACGCTTGCCCTTGGTTTCCTTGCCGAAGCTGATCGTACCGTTGATCTCGGCGAGGATGGACGGCTCCTTCGGCTTGCGCGCCTCGAACAGGTCGGCGACACGCGGCAGACCACCGGTGATGTCCTTGTTACCGGACGCTTCCAGCGGAATACGCGCGATGACCTCGCCCACACCGATCTCGGTACCGTTCTCCGCCGCGACGATGGCACGGCCCGGCAGCAGATACTGCACCGGCGTGTTGGAACCCGGCAGGGTCACGTGCTCGCCGTCTTCGCCCACCAGCATGATCATCGGACGCTTGTCGCGGCCGGAAGCCGGACGGGCAGCCGCCTCGATCACTTCGATGTTCGACAGGCCGGTCATCTCGTCGACCGTGCGCGTCATGGTCAGACCTTCGGTCATGTCCGTGAACTGCGCCTTGCCCTGTACTTCGGCAACGACCGGGTGGGTGTGCGGATCCCACTTCGCCACCACCTGACCGCCTTCGACGTGATCGCCGTCCTTGACCGACAGCTCGGCACCGTAGGGCAGCTTGTAGTACTCGCGCTCGCGGCCGTGGTCGTCGGCGACGGCCAGGGCGCTCGAGCGAGACACCACGATCAGCTTGCCATCGGCACGTTCGACCGACTTGATGTTGTGCAGTCGGACACTGCCGCCATGCTTGACCTGGACGCTGTCGACCGCCGAAGCACGCGAGGCCGCACCACCGATGTGGAACGTACGCATGGTCAGCTGGGTACCCGGCTCACCGATGGACTGGGCAGCAATGACGCCGACCGCTTCCCCGATGTTGACCTGATGCCCGCGGGCAAGATCGCGGCCGTAGCAGGACGAGCAGACGCCGTGAGACGTTTCACAGCTGATCGGGCTACGCACGATGATCTCGTCGACACCCATGGTGTCGAGTTCCTGACACCAGGCTTCGTCGAGCAGCGTCCCTTTGGCGATCAGCACTTCGTCGGTCTGCGGGTCGATGACGTCCTGTGCCACGACTCGGCCCAGTACACGCTGTGCCAGTGACACGATGACGTCGCCGCCTTCGATCACCGGGTGCAGTGTCAGCCCCTTCTCGGTGCCGCAATCTTCTTCGGTGATCACCAGATCCTGGGCCACGTCGACCAGACGGCGCGTCAGGTAACCGGAGTTGGCGGTCTTGAGTGCCGTGTCCGCCAGACCCTTACGCGCGCCGTGCGTGGAGATGAAGTACTGGAGTACGTTCAAACCTTCACGGAAGTTGGCGGTGATCGGCGTCTCGATGATCGAGCCGTCCGGCTTCGCCATCAGGCCTCGCATACCGGCCAGCTGACGAATCTGGGCCGCACTACCACGGGCACCGGAGTCGGCCATGATGAAGACGCTGTTGAACGAGTCCTGTTCGACTTCGTTGCCGTCGCGATCGGTCACGGTCTCTTTCGAGATCACGGCCATCATCGCCTTGGCGACCTTGTCGTTGGCCTTGGACCAGATATCGATGACCTTGTTGTACTTCTCGCCCGCGGTCACCAGACCGGAGGAGAACTGGTCTTCGATCTCCTTGACCTCGTCCTCGGCCGCATCGACGATCTCGGCCTTGGCATCCGGAATGACGAAGTCGTTGACGCCGATGGAGGCGCCGGACCACGTCGCCAGACGGAAACCGGTGTACATCAGCTGGTCGGCAAAGATGACCGCGTCTTTCAACCCGGTACGCCGGTAGACCTCGTTGATCAGCCCGGAGATCGCCTTCTTCTTCATCGGACGGTCGACGAGCTCGAACGGCATCCCCTTCGGCAGGATACGGAACAGCAGTGCACGGCCGACGGTGGTGTCCTTGATCGAGGTGGTTTCGGTCAGTTCGGTGACCTCGCCATCTTTCTCGTCGGACAGCCACTCGGTCAGACGCACCCTGACCCGAGCGTGCATCGAGACGTTGTGGGTCGCGAAAGCACGATCCAGCTCGTTGAGGTTGGCAAATACCTTGCCTTCGCCCTTGGCGTTGATGCGCTCGCGGGTCATGTAATAGAGGCCGAGCACGACGTCCTGGGACGGCACGATGATCGGCTCACCGTTGGCCGGCGACAGCACGTTGTTGGTCGACATCATCAGCGCACGCGCTTCGAGCTGGGATTCCAGCGTCAGCGGCACGTGAACGGCCATCTGGTCACCGTCGAAGTCGGCGTTGTAGGCCGCACAGACCAGCGGGTGCAGCTGAATCGCCTTGCCTTCGATCAGCAGCGGCTCGAACGCCTGGATGCCGAGACGGTGCAGCGTCGGCGCCCGGTTGAGCAGGACCGGGTGCTCGCGGATGACGTCGGCGAGGATGTCCCACACTTCCGGCAGCTCGCGCTCGACCATCTTCTTGGCGGCCTTGATCGTGGACGCCTGCCCGCTGCCCTGCAGCTTGGAATAGATGAACGGCTTGAACAGCTCGAGTGCCATCTTCTTGGGCAGACCGCACTGATGCAGACGCAGGGTCGGACCGACGGTGATGACGGAACGGCCTGAGTAGTCGACACGCTTGCCCAGCAGGTTCTGACGGAAACGCCCCTGCTTGCCCTTGATCATGTCGGCCAGCGACTTCAGCGGACGCTTGTTGGAGCCGGTGATGGCACGACCGCGACGGCCGTTGTCGAGCAGCGCATCGACCGATTCCTGCAGCATGCGCTTCTCGTTACGCACGATGATATCCGGCGCATTGAGATCGAGCAGGCGCTTGAGGCGGTTGTTGCGGTTGATCACGCGACGATACAGATCGTTGAGATCCGAGGTCGCGAAACGGCCGCCGTCCAGCGGGACCAGCGGACGCAGATCCGGCGGCAGCACCGGCAGCACTTCCATGACCATCCAGGCCGGCGCGTTGCCGGACTTGTAGAAGGCTTCCAGCAGCTTGAGGCGCTTGGAAAGCTTCTTGATCTTGGTCTCGGAGTTGGTCTGCGGAATCTCCTCGCGAAGACGATCGATCTCTTCTTCCAGATCGATGTCCTTGAGCAGTGCCTGAACGGCTTCGGCGCCCATGCGAGCATCGAAATCGTCGCCGAACTCTTCGAGCGCCTCGAAATACTGCTCGTCGTTGAGCAGCTGACCGCGCTCGAGCGTGGTCATGCCCGGATCGATCACGACGAACGATTCGAAATAGAGCACGCGCTCGATGTCACGCAGGGTCATGTCCAGGAACATGCCGATGCGTGACGGCAGCGACTTCAGAAACCAGATGTGGGCGACCGGCGAGGCCAGCTCGATATGACCCATGCGCTCGCGGCGAACCGCGGCCTTGGTCACTTCGACGCCGCACTTCTCGCAGATGATGCCGCGATGTTTCATGCGCTTGTACTTGCCGCACAAGCACTCGTAATCCTTGACCGGCCCGAAGATCTTGGCGCAGAAAAGCCCGTCGCGTTCAGGCTTGAACGTACGGTAGTTGATGGTCTCCGGCTTCTTGACTTCGCCGTATGACCAGGAGCGAATCATTTCCGGCGAGGCAAGCGTGATCTTGATCGCCTCGAACTCGTCAGATTGCGCCTGTGACTTGAGGACTTTCACCAAATCTTTCATGGGATCGCTCCGTTGCGGAGTTGTCATGAGCGGGGCCGCGAATCACTCGCTCGCCCCGCAAACCGTCGCTATCGATCGACTGTGCCGGTCTTAGCTTTCCAATTCGATATCGATACCCAGCGAGCGGATTTCCTTCACCAGCACATTGAAGGATTCCGGCATACCGGCCTGCATGGTGTGGTCGCCATCCACGATGCTCTTGTACATCTTGGTACGACCTTCGACGTCATCCGATTTCACGGTGAGCATCTCCTGCAGGGTGTAGGCGGCGCCGTACGCCTCGAGTGCCCACACTTCCATCTCACCGAAGCGCTGACCGCCGAACTGCGCCTTGCCACCCAGCGGCTGCTGCGTGACCAGCGAGTAGGAACCGGTGGAGCGCGCGTGCATCTTGTCGTCGACCAGGTGGTTGAGCTTCAGCATGTACATGTAGCCCACGGTCACCGGACGATCGAACGACTCACCGGTACGCCCGTCGTAGAGCGTCATCTGACCGGATTCCGGCAGATCGGCAAGCTTCAGCAGATGCTTGATCTCGTGCTCCTTGGCACCGTCGAACACCGGCGTCGCGATCGGCACGCCACCGCGCAGGTTCTTGGCCAGGGTGATGATCTCGTCGTCGGTCAGAGAGTCGATATCTTCCTGACGCGCACCCTCAGTGTTGTAGACCTGCTTGAGAAACTCGCGGATCTCGCCGACCTGCTGCTCGCGGGCATCACGCAACATCCGGTCGATCTTGACGCCGAGACCGTGAGCCGCCATGCCCAGGTGAGTCTCGAGAATCTGACCGACGTTCATGCGTGAAGGCACGCCCAACGGGTTGAGCACCACGTCGACCGGCTGACCGTTGTCGTCGAACGGCATGTCCTCGATCGGCATGATCGCGGAGATGACACCCTTGTTACCGTGACGACCGGCCATCTTGTCGCCCGGCTGGATGCGACGCTTGACCGCCAGGTAGACCTTGACGATCTTGAGCACGCCCGGCGCGAGGTCGTCGCCCTGGGTCAGCTTGCGTTTCTTGTCTTCGAAACGCTCGTCCATCTCCTTGCGACGATTTTCCAGCTGTTCGTCGGCCTGGGCCAGCAGCTCGTTGAGGGTCTCGTTCTGCATGCGCAGCTTGAACCACTGCTGACGCGGCAGCTCATCGAGATAGTCCTTGCTGAGCACGTCGCCTTTCTTCAGCGTCGGGCCACCGTTGACAGCTTCGCCTTCCAGCGTGCGCTGGAGACGCTCGAACGTGGCGTCTTCGGCGATACGGTAGGTCTCCTGAAGGTCCTTGCGCACTTCGTCGAGCTGCTGCTGCTCGATGGACAGTGCTCGGGAATCCTTCTCGACGCCGTCGCGGGTGAACACCTGGACGTCGATGACGGTACCGCGCATGCCGGTCGGCGCACGCAGCGAGGTGTCCTTAACGTCGGACGCCTTCTCACCGAAGATCGCACGCAGGAGCTTTTCCTCCGGCGTCAGCTGGGTCTCGCCCTTGGGCGTGACCTTGCCGACCAGAATGTCGCCGGCGCCGACTTCGGCACCGATATAGACAACCCCGGCTTCATCCAGCTTGCCCAGCGCCGACTCGCCCACGTTGGGAATGTCGGAGGTGATTTCCTCAGCGCCCAGCTTGGTATCGCGAGAGACGCAGGTCAGTTCCTGGATGTGGATCGTGGTGAAACGATCGTCCTCGACCACGCGCTCGGAGACGAGGATGGAATCCTCGAAGTTGTAGCCGTTCCACGGCATGAACGCGAGACGCATGTTCTGGCCCAGCGCCAGGTCACCCATGTCGACGGACGGGCCGTCGGCGAGGATATCGCCACGCGCGACCTCGTCGCCCGGGCGCACGATCGGACGCTGGTTCTGGCAGGTGTTCTGGTTCGAGCGCACGTACTTGGTCAGGTTGTAGATGTCGACCCCGGCTTCACCGCCGATGATCTCATCTTCGCTGACACGCACAACGACACGCTTGGCATCGACCGAGTCGATCACGCCACCGCGACGGGCCACGGCGCAGACGCCGGAGTCACGGGCGACGAAGCGCTCCATGCCGGTACCCACCAGCGGCTTGTCGGCACGCAGGGTCGGCACTGCCTGACGCTGCATGTTCGAGCCCATCAGGGCGCGGTTAGCGTCATCGTGCTCGAGGAACGGAATCAGCGCGGCGGCCACGGAAACGACCTGGCGCGGCGACACGTCCATCAACGTGACCTTGTCCGGCGCCATAAAGGTGGTTTCACCCTTGTGACGGACCTGGACGAGATCGTCGATCAGCTTATTGCCTTCATCGACCGTCGCCGAAGCCTGGGCAATGATGAAGTCGCCCTCTTCGATCGCCGACAGATGCACGATCTCGTCGGTCAGCTGACGATCCACGACCTTACGGTACGGCGTCTCGAGGAAACCGTAGCTGTTGGTCTTGGAATAGGTCGCCAACGAGTTGATCAGACCGATGTTCGGACCTTCCGGCGTCTCGATCGGGCACAGGCGACCGTAGTGCGTGGCGTGAACGTCGCGCACTTCGAAGCCGGCACGCTCGCGGGTCAGACCACCCGGCCCGAGCGCGGAAACACGACGCTTGTGCGTGACCTCGGAGAGCGGGTTGTTCTGGTCCATGAACTGGGACAGCTGCGAAGAACCGAAGAACTCCTTCACCGCCGCCGCCACCGGCTTGGCGTTGATCAGATCCTGCGGCATCAGGCCTTCGCTCTCCGCCATGGAGAGACGCTCCTTGACCGCACGCTCGACGCGCACCAGGCCGACGCGGAACTGGTTCTCGGCCATTTCGCCGACACAACGGATGCGGCGGTTGCCCAGGTGATCGATATCGTCGACTTCACCGAAGCCGTTACGAATGCTGATCAACTCTTTCAGGACATCGAGAATGTCCTGGTTGGCAAGCACGCCGGATCCGGTATCGCCTTCACGACGCAGACGACGGTTGAACTTCATTCGACCGACGCCCGACAGGTCGTAGCGGTCTTCGGAGAAGAACAGGTTGTGGAACAGCGTCTCGGCCGCTTCCTTGGTCGGCGGCTCGCCGGGACGCATCATGCGATAGATCTCGACCAGCGCTTCCAGTGCGGAGCGGGTGGTATCCACCTTCAGCGTATCGGAGATGAACGAGCCGGCGTCGAGATCGTTGGTGTAGAGCGTTTCCAACTGGGTAACACCGCCCTGTCCCAGCTTCTCGAGCAGTTCCGGCGTCAGTTCGGTGTTGCATTCGCAGATCAGTTCGCCGGTCTTGGTGTCGACCTGATCCTTGGCCAGCGTCTTGCCGAACAGATAGTCCATCGGCACCTGAAGACGCTCGAGCCCGGCCTTTTCCAGCTGGCGAATATGCTTCTGGGTAACACGACGACCTTCTTCGACGATGACGTTACCGTCGCCGTCCTTGATCTCGAACGTCGCGGTTTCACCACGCAGGCGCGACGGCACCAGCTCCACGTAGACGCCATCCGCCTCGATGTGGAACGTGCTGGTGTCGAAGAAAGTCTCGAGGATCTGCTCGGCATTCATGCCCAGCGCGCGCATCAGGACGGTGGCCGGCAACTTGCGGCGACGGTCGATACGCACGAAGACGTTGTCTTTCGGATCGAACTCGAAATCCAGCCAGGAGCCGCGGTAAGGAATGATCCGCGCGGAATAAAGCAGCTTCCCGGAGGAGTGGCTCTTGCCCTTGTCGTGATCGAAGAACACGCCCGGCGAGCGGTGAAGCTGGGAGACGATGACGCGCTCGGTACCGTTGACGACGAAGGTACCGTTCTCGGTCATCAGGGGGATTTCCCCCATGTAGACTTCCTGCTCCTTGATGTCCTTGATGGCCTTGTTCGACGACTCTTTGTCGTAGATGATCAGGCGCACCTTGACGCGCAGCGGTGCCGAATAGGTCACCCCGCGAAGCTGGCACTCCTTGACGTCGAAGCCCGGTGTGCCAAAGCGATAACTGACATACTCGAGCGCCGCGTTGCCTGAAAAACTCTCGATCGGGAATACGGACTTGAAGGCCGCATTGAGACCGGTCTCGAGACGCTCTTCCGGCGCCCGGTCCTGCTGGAGAAAGTCGTAATAGGAATCAAGCTGGATGGCCAGCAGGTAGGGCACATCCATTACTTGAGGCAGTTTGCCGAAATCCTTGCGGATGCGTTTTTTCTCAGTGTATGAGTAAGCCATCTGTATTCCCCAGCTTGTTCACCATGGGTGACCGGTGCGTGTTCGGCGCTCCCTAGCGGGGCTGACCCCGTTAGGCGCTGACGGCAAGCCTCCCGAATGAGGGAGCTCGCCGTCGGAATTCGTCTAGTGGCTACAATCCTGATCTTGGGGAAGCCCCTCGATCAGGCGTACTAACGCCAGGCTAGCAAAAACAGAAAAAGGCCGGCAGCGGGCATGCCCGCCACCAGCCGTGGCGCTTACACAGCGCGTGAAGCCTTGAGCACGGAGTTACTTGAGCTCCACAGAGGCGCCGGCTTCTTCCAGTTTCTTCTTGGCTTCTTCAGCGTCGTCCTTGGACAGACCTTCCTTGATAGTCGCCGGTGCGCCGTCGACGGCACCCTTGGCTTCTTTCAGGCCCAGACCGGTGATTTCGCGGACGACCTTGATGACGTTGACTTTCTTGTCACCGGCAGCGGTCAGAACCACGGAGAACTCGGTCTGCTCTTCTTCAGCAGCCGCATCACCGCCACCCGGGCCAGCGACAACGGCAGCAGCGGCAGAAACGCCGAATTTTTCTTCCATTGCAGAAACCAGTTCCGCAACTTCCATCACGGACATTTCGGCAACAGCGTTGATGATGTCTTCTTGAGAAAGTGCCATGTTTCAGATTCCTAAACTTTGCGGAGCCCCAGCCGGCGTCGGCCAAGTGCTCGTTGATTCAATAGTCGACTCAGTCTGCGCGAGCAGGCCACCTATCAGGCGGCTTCTTCCTGCTTTTGATCGCGAACAGCTGCAAGAGTACGAACCAGCTTGCCGGCAGAAGCTTCCTTCATGACGGACATCAGCTTGGCAATCGCTTCATCGTAAGTCGGCAACGTCGCCAGACGGTCGATATCAGCAGCCGGGATCATCTCCCCTTCGTAAGCCAGCGCCTTGACTTCAAATTCCTTCTGCGACTTACCGAACTCCTTGAACAGCCGCGCCGCAGCGCCGGGATGTTCGTAGGAGAAGGCCAGCAGCGTGGGGCCTGAGAAAGTCTCGTTCAGGCACTCCCATGAAGTCCCTGACAGCGCGCGACGTGCCAGCGTGTTGCGGACAACACGAATCTGGACGCCATTCTCGCGAGCCTGTTTGCGCAAGTTGGTCATTGCGCTAACGGTCACACCGCGAGAGTCGGCAACTACGACGGAAAGAGCGTCCTTAGCGGCTTCACTGACCTCGGCAACAATTGCTTTCTTGCCTTCGAGTGCTAGTGGCACAGTGGTTACTCCTTCATGCCGGGGGCGACAATGTCGCGACCCGGTGGTTACCATCTCTTCCGCCTTGCCTCGGCGAAAGTCTTGGACGATGGCTGCACACCTGAATCGGCGAGCAACACCATCTGCGCAGGCATCCCTTGAGGACGAACCCCAGGAAGATTAAGCCGGCTCGACTGCCGACACCTGCGGTCTTTGACGGTGCCCCGCCCCACCCCGCCGAAACAGCCCTGGAGCTGTGACAACGGTGCACGGGGACCGCAAAGTTACTGCCTGGTGATCACCGATCACGCGTAAGCGCTGTGATCGACGGTCAGACCCGGGCCCATGGTGCTGGACAGGGTCACTTTCTTGAGATAGATGCCCTTGGAAGTACTCGGCTTGAGGCGCTTGAGGTCGTTGACCAGCGCTTCGAGATTGCCCTTGAGTGCTTCGGCCGGAAAATCCACCTTGCCGATAGAGGCATGAATGATGCCGTTCTTGTCGGTACGGAAACGGACCTGGCCCGCCTTGGCGTTCTTGACCGCAGTCGCCACGTCGGGCGTCACGGTGCCGACTTTCGGGTTCGGCATCAGGCCACGCGGGCCGAGAATCTGACCCAGCTGACCAACGACGCGCATGGCGTCCGGCGCTGCGACGACAACGTCAAAGTTCATGTTGCCTTTCTTGACGTCGTCGGCGAGGTCTTCCATACCCACGATATCGGCGCCAGCTTCTTTGGCCGCTTCCGCTGCGGCGCCCTGGGCAAATACGGCGACGCGGACGTCACGACCGGTACCATTCGGCAGCACGGTAGCGCCACGTACGACCTGGTCGGATTTACGCGGATCGACACCCAAGTTGATGGAAACTTCGACAGCTTCCTTGAACTTGACGGTCGACACTTCAGACAGCAGCGCGACGGCTTCTTCCAGCGAGTAGACCTTACCCAGCTCGACCTTCTCGCGAATCATCTGAGCGCGTTTTGTCAGTTTTGCCATGATCAGAGGCCCTCCACGTTGAGGCCCATGCTGCGGGCGCTGCCAGCAATGGTGCGAACGGCGGCGTCGAGATCGGCAGCCGTCAGATCCGGCTCTTTGGCCTTGGCGATATCTTCGAGCTGCTCACGAGTCACGGTGCCGACCTTGGTCTTGTTCGGCACGCCGGAACCGGATTTAATACCCGCGGCTTTCTTCAGCAGCACGGCGGCCGGCGGCGTCTTGGTGACAAAGGTAAAGCTGCGGTCGCTATAAACCGTGATCACGACCGGCGTCGGCAAGCCCGGCTCGATCTCTTGGGTCGCGGCATTGAACGACTTGCAGAATTCCATGATATTGACGCCATGCTGACCCAGCGCAGGGCCCACGGGCGGACTCGGATTGGCCTTACCAGCTGCGACCTGCAGCTTGATGTAGGCCTGAACTTTCTTAGCCATGATTTACTCCCTTCGGGTACGAACGCCTTGCGGCTCCCCGGTTGATTGGCAAACTGCCAACGTTAACATCGCGACACCCTCGGGCGTCGCGGTGACTCGATTCTGGACGACGCTCAGTCCTTGACCACCTGGGCAAATTCGAGCTCGACCGGCGTCGAGCGCCCGAAGATCAGCACACTGACCTGCAAGCGGCTCTTCTCGTAATTGACTTCTTCCACGACGCCGTTGAAATCGGCAAACGGACCGTCGACGACGCGAACGGCTTCGCCCGGCTCGAAGAGAGTCTTGGGACGCGGCTTGTCGGTACCATCCTGCACACGGCGCAGGATCGCATCGGCTTCTTTCTGGGTGATCGCAGCTGGCTTCTCCGGCGTTCCGCCGATGAAACCCATCACGCGCGGGGTCTCTTTGACCAAGTGCCAGGTCTGTTCGTTCATTTCCATCTCGACCAGCACGTAGCCGGGATAGAACTTGCGCTCGCTCTTGCGACGCTTGCCGTCACGCATTTCGACGACTTCCTCGGTCGGAACCAGGATGTCACCGAACTGATCTTCGACACCGTATAGCTTGACGCGCTCGAGCAGCGAACGCATCACCTGCTTTTCAAAGCCGGAATAAGCGTGAACGACATACCAACGCTTGGACATGAAAACTCCTAGCCAATGATTCCGGACATCGCCCAACCAAGGACGGTATCGATAAGCCACAGCAACAGACCCACAACCAGAACGGCCGCCAACACGATCAGCGTCGTTTGAATGGTTTCCTGTCGAGTCGGCCAGACGACGCGCTGAATTTCGCGCTTGGATCCGCGCGCGAGCTCCATCAACGCCTGCCCTTTTGCCGTGGTCAACGCGATGGCGGCGGCGATACCACAGAGGACGACGACGCCCAGCACGCGATACAGCAGAGCCTGATCCGCGAACCAGGCGTTACCGCCGATCGCGACTGCCAGCAGCAACACCACGACGATCCACTTGGGGGTATCGTAGCGTGACTCCTGCACCTCGGCGTTGTGCTTCATGAAAACTCCTCAACTCAAGGCGCGGTAACCAAACAAGACAAGATAGCAATACAAGCCAGCCTGGGGAAGACTGGCAGGCCAGGAGGGAATCGAACCCCCAACCTGCGGTTTTGGAGACCGCTGCTCTGCCAATTGAGCTACTGGCCTGCAACTACACATCCGAGAAGCACCCGGAAATTAGGAGGGCGCTATGATAGCGAAGAGATACCGGAAAAAGCAATCCCATCCGGCATTTTTTCTTTTACCACCAAAAAAGCGAGCCAACGCTCGCTTTCCACGCATCAAGTTCGATGACTGAAAATGGAGCTCATGGACGGAATTGAACCGTCGACCTCACCCTTACCAAGGGTGTGCTCTACCCCTGAGCTACATGAGCCTGCACATCACCACATCGATGGAGCGGGTAGTGGGAATCGAACCCACACCATCAGCTTGGAAGGCTGAGGTTCTACCATTGAACTATACCCGCCTACCCGCTCTGACTCCGGCTTGCCGAAGCAGACCGTTACAACTCTTCTTTACGAAAACCGGGGTTTTCATCAAAATCTGGTGGAGAGGGAAGGATTCGAACCTTCGAAGCTTTCGCGGCAGATTTACAGTCTGCTCCCTTTGGCCACTCGGGAACCTCTCCATACCGGCGGCAGATTTTACACTGCCACACATTGATGTCAAGCCTCTGTTTTTACTCAACTTACAGAACTATCGACCAATGGCCTTGCGCTCAAAGCGGGGCGCATTGTTTCAAAGCAGGCCTATAAATGCAAGTCTAAAAACAGATTTCCTCCATCGCCTGACCATGTGCACTCCTCGTCAGGCTGGCCCTTACACCGGGCGGACGCTGATCTCACCGCCCGTCAACGCATGCTCACCGCTTGCAGTCTCCACTCTCAAATTACCATTCTTGTCGACGTCGTTCGCCCTGGCCGCATAAGAAGTGTTGCCCTGATGGATTCGAATCGATCGCCCGGCATAGGCATGTCGGGCGTTCCATCGATCCCGCCAGGCGCTGAAACCATGCTGTTCGAACAACGGCAGCATCGTCAGTAACGATTCGATCAACGAGGCTGCCAGCGCGTTTCGGGAGACACCTTCGACAACTTCCGAGAGCGCGGCGATAGGTTGCCCTGCCGCCTGGCGAACGGCTTCATCGAGAAAGACATTCACGCCAATGCCAATGACCACCTCGCAGGGCCCTTCGACATCCCCCGTCACCTCGAGCAGAATGCCTGCGAGCTTACGCCAGTCGCCGTCAACGAGCAGCAGCACGTCATTAGGCCATTTCAGGGCGACTTCACCCCCCATGGCCTCGATGACCTCGGCCAACACCACGCCGACCGCGAGGCTCAGCCCCTCGAGCGCAGCCACGCCCGCCTCGAACCGCCAACCCAGAGAAAGAATCAGGCTTCCGCCCCAGCTGGTGCTCCAGACCTTTCCTCGTCGTCCTCGTCCTGCCGTCTGGCTTTCGGCCAGACAGACTTCCCCGTGCCCCGCACCGTGCCGAAAGCGATCGCGCAGGAAGGTATTGGTGGAATCCAGCACATCCTCTACATAAAGGCGCTTGAGGTGGTGGCGGGGTCCGGCAGAGAGCTGTGAGACGATACCTGCCCCATCCAGAGATTCCAACGCGTTGACCAGCCGATAGCCGCGCCCCTTGACCGCCTCTAGCGGTAGCCCCATCGCTTCCAGCTTCTTGAGCTGCTTCCAGACTGCGGTACGTGTCACGCCCAGGTGCTGGCCCAGCTGCTGACCGGAGTGGTAATTGCCGTCGCCGAGCAAACGAATCAGGTCACCGATACTCATCTAGGAACGCCTGCCAATAAAAGCCACATTCTAGCGAAATCCCGCCTGCCTCGTAACTTCGCGAGCTACCGCCACGCTCGACGCCATGAACGCCATACTCTGTTCTACATTACGACCTGGATGGCGCTTGGTGTAAGGAGCGATCCCGCCGACTCACTCGAGAGCTTTCATCAGCCATAAAAAAACCCCGGCCTGTTGGCTGGGGTTTGGGATAGATGCCTGACGATGATCTGGCCGGCACACCGGGACTCTTCATGGGGAGCCCCTAAACTCATGGAGAGAACCCTAAACGAATGAACC
>NZ_MSDP01000035.1:0-14212 GCF_001937155.1 Salinicola sp. MH3R3-1
TAGCTCGTAGCTCGTAGCTCGTAGCTCGTAGCTCGTAGCTGCTGTTTAGCGCCCCGAAGCCGGCGCAGTCGTAGCTCGTGTCGTATTGCCGAGCGCAGCCCGTTTCAGCCCTCGTAGCGCTTGAAGATCGCGCTGGCATTCACACCACCAAACCCGAAGGCATTGCAGATGGCGTGCTCCATCGGCATCTTGCGCGACTCGCCGTGGACCACGTCCAGGTCCGCTGCCAGCGGGTCGGGGTCGGTGTAGTTGCGGGTCAGCGGCGCGATCTGATCGCGCAGCGCCATCAACGTGAAGATCGCCTCGACGCCGCCTGCGGCACCCAGCAGGTGACCGGTGGTGGCCTTGGTCGCACTGATTGCCGGCGAATGGTCGCCGAACAGCCGATGAATGGCGGCGAGTTCGCCCCGGTCGCCGACCGGCGTCGAGGTCGCGTGCGCATTGAGATGCTGAATCTCGCCCGCGTCCAGCCCGGCCTGACGCAGCGCAATCTCCATCGCGCGCGCCGCGCCGGAGCCATCCTCGGGGCCTGCTGTCATGTGATAGGCGTCTGAAGTCGTACCGTAGCCGACCAGCTCGGCGATCGGCGTCGCGCCGCGTGCCAGGGCGTGCTCCAGCGTTTCGATCACGATCAGCCCGGCACCCTCGCCCATCACGAAGCCATCTCGACCCTGATCGAACGGTCGCGAGGCCTGTTCCGGGGTGTCGTTGAAGTGACTGGAGAGCGCCTTGGCGGCCGCGAAGCCTCCCAGGCTGACGCGATCGATACAGGCTTCGCTGCCACCGCATAGCGCCACGTCGGCTTCACCGGCGTGAATCATGCGCGCGGCATCGCCGATCGCCTGCAGGCCGGCGGCACAGGCGGTGACCGGCGCGCCGAGCGGGCCCTTGAAGCCATGGCGGATCGAGACCTGGCCACAGGCGAGGTTGGCCAGAAACGAAGGGATCGTGAACGGCGACAGTCGTCGCGGCCCGCGGCTATCGACCGTGCGCACCGCATCGGCAATGGCGGGGAAGCCGCCGATGCCCGACCCGATCAGGGTCGCCGTGCGCTCCTTCTCGGCTTCGGTCTGCGGGAACCAGTTGGCCTGGGCCAGCGCTTCTTCCGCCGCCGCCACTGCCATCTGGATGAAGCGGTCCATCTTGCGCCGCTCCTTGGGATCCATGGTCGCGTCGGGATCGAAACCGGCGCTGTCGTCCGCGATGGTCGGCACCGGGCCACCCACGCCGACGGCCAGGCCTTCGACGGTCTCGGCCGGCAATTGGCGTAGCCCGGAGGCGCCCGACAGCAGACGCTGCCATACCGTCTCGATACCGCATCCCAGCGGCGAGAGGATTCCCATACCTGTCACTACGATACGTCGCATGACGATGTCCTTTCAGTCATTGATCGAATCACTCGCGGTGCGAGTCTGGCGCCAGTCGGACGCCGCCTCCATCGTCGAGTCGGAAGAAGTCTTGCGCTCGAACGCCTCGCGCATGCGCTCGACTCGCGCGTGAACCGCCGGTGTCGCGTCGGGTCCCGGCGCCATACGCACGTCCCCTGGCGCCAACGGCCGCTGCTGGAGGCGGTCGTAGACAATCGGATCGACGGGCTGTTGCGACCGTCGGTCGATCAGATAGAAACCGTTGGCTTCTATCGGCAGATGGCGCTCGCCCCAGCGGTAAAGCATCAGAATGACCGGCGCGAGATCGTGCCCCTTGGCGGTCAGATGATATTCATGGCGCGGGGGATGCTGCTGGTAGCAGCGTCTTTCCAGAAGCTCGCTGGCAACCATACGGTCCAGGCGCCGCGTCAGCATGCTGGACGCGATGCCCAGCCCGCGCTGGAATTCGTCGAAGCGCCGGGCTCCCTGCATGGCGTCACGCAGGATCAGCAGCGTCCAGCTGTCGCCGACGCACTCCAGCGCGCGGGCCACGGGACAAAGAGCGGAAATATCGTGAGTCACTTTCATTATGGAAGCGACTTTACCGAATTTCCCAGTCCAAGGGAACGCCTGCGAAGGGACCTCCGTTCACGAATGGCCTGCGTCAATGTCCATCATCTTCTTGGCTACGCAGCGCCAGTCGCATGCGCAGACGCGCCAGCCACTCGCCGTGACGCTCGACACGATCCTCGCCCAGTGTTTCCCAGCCCCGGGCGATCAGCGATGGCGCCAGCACCAGACTCGCTTCGATCGATACCTCCCGGTGGCCGGCGTCCCGCAAGGCATCGACCGACAGCGACAGCAGGCGCGAGCCCAGACCCTGTCGGGCGACCGAAGGCCAGACGTAGAGCGTTTCGATACGCCCGGCGGTCATGTCGCGTTCGCAGAAGCCGACACAGTGACCGTCGCATTCCGCGACCAGCGTCGCATAGATGGCCTGGCGAGCCATCCAGGCCTCGGCGGTTCGCGGCAGAGCCATCGACCAGGCTCGGCGCTGGGCAAGGTTATACTGGCCGGCCGCGCCTTCCATGATCGCGTGATAGAACACCTCGGCCTGATCCGGCGCGTCCTTGGGCAGCGCCTGACGGAAACGGGTCCGCTCGAGCATCGTGTCCTCTCCCGGATCGACGGCCGCGGCGCGGTTCTGTCACGCCGCCATGCCGTCGACCAGCTTTTCGAAACGTGGAAACCGCAGGGCGATATCACTCGCCGTGGCAATCAGGTCCGGCGACTGCGCGTTGCTCAACGTCAGTACCAGGAAGTCGGGTTCGGGGCCGATATCCAGCCAGTGCGGCAGATCCGCGGGGACCGAAATCAGATCTCCTCGATCACAGCCGACGACGTAGACGCGACCGTTGAGATGGAAGTAGAAAATGGCCTGGCCTCGCAGGAACAGATGCCAGCTCTCCTCGTCGTTCGAGGACTCGGTGCACAGCAGCTCGCGCCTGAGCGCCAGATCGGGATATTGCGGGCTCATGCCGCGCAGGTCGCAGTATCGGCGTCCGCTCAGCTGCTGGATCTCGGTTGCGGTTTCATTGTTCAACATCACCAGTTGCTGCTGCTGAATGCCAACCGGCACCTCCACCAGCTCACGCCGATCGAAATAGACTTCGATCGAACTCAGCTCTAGCGAGATGCGATAGGCGTCATGGGTGGTCAGCAGCGGCTGGTCGCTATCCGCTTCGTGATAAACGTGCAGGAAACTCATCCAACACCTCTCCTTGGTATCATGCGAGTTTTCGAATTGCCTTCGTGCCCTCGTGAGAGCGCTCATGCAGTATGGCACCGTTATGAAATTTCACCTCTGGAACCGATTTCACGATGCGAGCGCCCAGACTTCCTTCCTCTGCGACCGATGACGCTTTCACGTTGGAGGCGATCGGGCATGTCGCCAGCGATTATCCCGACAAGTTCGGAATTCCGCGGCAACCCGGGCTGGCGCCGTCTGCCCGCGCCATTCTCTACCTGGCAGCGCCTTTCGATGATCCCCTCGCGGTCGAGGGCCTGGAAGCGGTCACCCATCTGTGGCTGACCTTCGTCTTCGATCGCAGCCCGCAGAGCTGGACGCCAAGGGTGCGGCCGCCACGGCTGGGGGGCAATCAGCGTATCGGCGTCTTCGCCAGTCGCAGCACTCATCGCCCCAACCGGCTCGGTCTGTCGCTGGTCGAGCTGGTCGATGTGGAATGCACGCCAAAACCCTCTCTGGCACAGGCACCGATTGTTGGCTCTCGCCTCGCCGAGCAGCGGAGCCGGGTCAAGCTTCACCTGCGGGGACACGATCTCTGCGATGCCACGCCCGTCGTCGACATCAAACCGTACCTGCCATGGGCCGAGTCTCGTCCCGATGCCGACGCCGGTTTCGCCCCCGCGCCACCGCCCCGGCATCGCGTCACGTTCAGCCTCGCGGCGAACGACGCCCTCCAGCGGCACGACGATGGCCAGTCGCTGGCACGGCTGATCGACGAGGTGCTGGCACAGGATCCGCGCCCTGCCTATCACGGCGGCGCGTCTTCACCGTCTAACCGGGACGACACCGCGAGGTGCTATGGCGTGTTCCTGCGTGACGTCAACGTGCGCTTTCGCGTCAGGGACCGTGACGGTAAAACCGAAATCCACGTGGAGGCGATCGAACCGCGCTGACCGGTTCAGCGCAGTGGTCGCTCGAGCACCAGACTGGCGGGCTCACCGGGAGTGTCTTCCAGCGTACCGACTTCGCCGAATCCCAGTTTGCGCAGGACGCGCAACGACTTTTCGTGCTGCGGGCGAACCAGGCCATAAAGTGCCTCGACTGCCAGGCGCTCTGTCGCGAAGTCTATCGCGCCCTGCCCCATCTCGGTGGCATAGCCTTTTCCCCACACGGCGGGGGAGAATCGATATCCCAGATTGACGATCCAGCCCCAGCCCTCTTCTTCCGCCCAGCCAAGACCGCCAAATCCGATGACGATCCCCGGCTTCGCCTTTTCCTCGATCGCCCAGACCCCAAAGCCATGGTTTTCCCAGTGTTCCCTCCAGCGATTCAACACCTGCATCGAGACCGAAGCATCGGCGTGCGGGCCGGCCGGATTGAACCGGTTGGTTTCAGGGTCGCCGTAGATGGCGAAAAGTCGCGTTACGTCTGCAAGATCCGGCTGTCTCAACGTCAGCCGATCGGTTGCGTAGTGCTTCATGGCCTACCCTTTGATTGACGTATCGATGACTGGCGCGCCGATGCCATCGATCTTCGGCACTGGTCAGCGAGTATCGATCCCGCTAGGCTGGCGAGCTTCGATGAATGACGGGAGTGTGTTGATGAGAGTGCCTTCGCTGCGACAGTCGCTGATTCCCTTTTGCCTGTCCGCCCTGACCCTGTTCGCCTTGCCGGCTCTCGCCGATGCCGATCATCCGCACGTGCGTCTGGAGACGAGCCAGGGCGACATCGAGGTCGAACTCGATCCCGAGGCGGCACCCAAGACGGTGGCGAACTTCCTGCGCTATGTCGATGAAGACTTCTACGCCGGTACGATCTTCCACCGTGTCATGCAGGACTTCATGATCCAGGGCGGCGGCATGACGGCGGATCTCGAGCAGAAAGAGACCCATGCGCCGATTGCGCTGGAGAAGAGCGGCATCGACAACACCCGCGGCACCCTTGCCATGGCACGTACCGCCAACCCGGATTCGGCGACCAGTCAGTTCTTCATCAATCTGGTCGACAACGGCGCGTTGAACTACCGCGATCTCTACAACCCGGGCTACACGGTATTCGGTCATGTGGTCTCGGGCATGGACGTCGTCGACAAGATTGCCGGTACACCCACCGGACGCCAGGGGCCGCACGCCGACGTGCCCAAGACCCCGATCACCATCGAAGGCGCCGAGCGCATCGACTGATGCTGTCGGTACTCTCTACGTGAAGCGCCCCCGGATAGCCAGGCTATCGGGGGCGCTTCGTCGTCCGTGGCTTCGAAGAGGCCGGATCGATCAGAAAGTCATGCCGAGACGGCGCCCCACCTCTTCATAAGCTTCGATCACGCCGCCCAATCCCTGGCGGAAGCGGTCCTTGTCCAGCTTCTCCCGGGTCTCGGCGTCCCACAGCCGGCAACCGTCCGGCGAGAACTCGTCGCCCAGCACGATCTCGCCGTCGAAGACACCGAACTCGAGCTTGTAATCGACCAGCAGCATGCCGCCATCGAGAAACAGCTGCTTGAGCACGTCGTTGACCTGGAACGTCAGCGATTTCATGGTCGAAAGCTGCGCTGGCGTCGCCCAGCCGAAGGTCTCGGCCAGCGACTCGTTGATCATCGGGTCGCCCTTGTCGTCGTTTTTCAGAAACAGTTCGAAAGTCGGCGGATTCAGGGCGATGCCCTCCTCGACGCCGAGACGACGGACCAGGCCACCGGCGGCGAGATTGCGCACCACGCACTCGACCGGGATCATCTCCATCTTCTTGACCACGCATTCCGTGTCGGACAGCAGCTGCTCGAAATGGGTGGGAATGCCCGCCGCCTGGAGCTTCTCCATGATGAAGGCGTTGAACTTGTTGTTGACCAGCCCCTTGCGCTCGAGCGCTTCCTTCTTCTTGCCGTCGAAGGCACTGGTGTCATCGCGAAAGTGCAGGACAAGCCGCTGCGGGTCGTCGCTCAGATAGACCGACTTGGCCTTGCCGGCATAGAGAAGATCGCGTTTTTGCATGGGGCTGTCTCCGCGTCGCGGCCCTTCGGGGCAGCAGGTTCGTGAGGTTTAGGGGTGAGGCAGGGTGTAGTGTCTGGACGGTTTGATGACAACGTCATGCCACCTGCTGCCAGTCGATGCCGCGATCCTGGGCCGAGACCAGCAGTCGCGATTCATCGCCGTCGAGCAGCGGCACCAGCGCCTCCAGCACCCGCTCGGGGTGATTATTTTGCGCCGACAGGTGCGAGCAGACAATCCGCTGCAGCCGATCGAGTCCCAACTGACGCAACAGATCTGCCGCTTGACCGTTGGCAAGATGACCCCAGCGACCGGCGACGCGGCGCTTCAAATGGGGCGGATACGGACCTTCGGCCAGCATCCGCGGGTCGTGATTGCATTCGAGAAACAGCGCATCGCAGCCGCTGAAGGCATCGACCACGTGCGACGTCGGATGGCCGAGATCGGTCAGCACGCCGAGACGCCGGCCGTGGGCCCGAAAGCAGAACTGGATCGGCTCCCGGGCGTCGTGGGGAACGGTGACCGGATCGATCTCCAGCCCGCCGATGGCGAAACGCCCCTGCGGCACCAGCAGATGATGGCTGGGGACGTCGCCCAGCTTGCCGGAAAGCCAGCTACCGGCGCTGAGATAGACCGGCAACTGATGACGCCGGGCGAGCGCGCCGACGCCGGTGATGTGATCGCTGTGCTCGTGAGTCACCAGTACGGCCGCCAACTGGCGCGGATGGACACCGAGCCGCGCGAGACGTCGTTCCGCCTCGCGCATCCCGAACCCGCAGTCCACCAGCACCAGGGTCTCGCCGTCGCTGACCAGCGTCGCGTTGCCCTTGCTGCCGCTGCCCAGCGAGGCGAAGCTCAGTCCGGGTCCAGAGCCGGGTCCAGAGCCGGGCCCCGGTGAGCTCGACCCTGGTGAGCCGAGCCCGGCTGACGCATGCAAGCCGGGCGTGGAACGCGACGACATCAGCGCAACGTGGACGCGATCGCGTCGAGCAGCTCCCGTGCCGCAGCCGACGCCACCGGCTGACCCTCGGCATCGGCAACCGTTACCACGGAGTTGCCGGCGGTCGAGTCGAGCTGCAGACGATAGTGTTCGGGTTTCGGATCGCTGCCGAACCAGTCGAACCAACCACCGCCTTCGGCGTTCAGCGGGAGATAGTCGACGAAGAATTGACCGGCACTGCGATTCTGGTCGGTGAGCGTCAGGCGATCATCGTCGAAACCGTTCTGCAGCTGATAATAGAGCTCGGACCAGGCGCGCTCGCTATCCAGCGCCAGATCGAGCTCCCAGCCGCCGTCACGATTGCGCAGCTTGACGCGTTCGCTCTGATCGAGTGGCTGCGCGGCCAGCGACACGCCGCTGTCCGCCGTATGGTTATTCTCGAGATAGGCCTGGACCGAACTCAGGCACTGGGTGCTGCTGCCGATATCGCAACGCACTTCGCTGGTACCGCTACGCAGGCCCTGACGCAGACTCAAGCTGCCCTGTGCCGTCTCGATGCGACCACTGCCGGCGTTGATCGCGGTCGGCTGGACGCCGTGATCGACGGCAAACCCTTGCAGCCGCGGCCAGACGCTGGCCGGCGCGGCGTCGACCAGCAGCCAGCGCTCGCTCCCGGCCTCGCGCATTTCGACATAGGCCTGCTCGTCGCCCTGGCCTGAAGCCAACGGCTGCGGGCGCGGCGCATCATCCACCGCATCCGCCGCCGAAAAGTCGCTGTCGGCCTGGGGAACCGGCATCGAGTCCTGATAGAGAACCCGATTGCGTGAATCCGGTAGATCCAGCGGCTTGGCCATCTTGGCGTTCTGGTACTCGTCGTTGCGGTCGTAGTAATAACCGTCCTGAAACAGACCGCAGCCGGACAGGGCCAGCGACGAGCACAACATTAGAGGCATCCATTTGAGGATGGGCTTCATGCATCCACCTTTAATTCGAAGCAATGGGCTGATTAGGCTCTGTACGAACCCTGGCGATTCGATCCACGTCGGCAGGTTCACTTGATGTTGATACCCGCGAGCTGCAGCGCTTCGCCGACATTGCCGTAATAGCGTTCGGACAGCCAGGTCAGCGGCAGACGAATGCCGGTGTCGGCGTAACCCATGCGGTTGAGGCCCCACTTGACGGGAATCGGATTGGATTCGATCCCCAGCGCCGTATGCAATGGCGCCAGACGCGCATTGATCTGGTGGGCTTTTTCACGCTGACCGCTGGTCGCCGCGACACACAGATCGTGCATCGCCTGCGGCGCCACGTTGGCGGTGACGGAGATATCACCGTGGCCGCCCATCAACATGAAGTCGCAGGCAGTAGGATCGTCGCCGGAGTAGAGCGCGAAATCGCTGCCTTTGAGCCGATCGATCAGCTCCTCGGCACGCTCGAGGTTGCCGGTGGCATCCTTCAGGCCGACGATCCGCTCGAGTTCCGCCAGCCGGAAGACCGTCTCGTTATAGATATCGGAGCAGGTCCGCCCGGGGACGTTGTAGAGAATGATCGGCAGCTCGCTCGCTTCGGCAACCGCCTTGAAATGCTGATACAAGCCTTCCTGAGTCGGCTTGTTGTAATAGGGCGCCACCGACAGACAGCAGTCCGCACCGACTTCACTGGCATAACGTGCCAGCTCGACCGCCTCGGCCGTGTTGTTGGCGCCGGTGCCGGCGATGACCGGAATCCGACCGTTGACCTCTTCGACCACCGTGCGAATGACGTCGAAATGCTCGGCGAACGACATGGTGGTGGGCTCGCCGGTGGTGCCGGCGGCAACGATGGCGTCAGTGCCATGGTCGAGATGGAAGTTCACGAGGCGACGCAGCGCCTCCCAATCGATCTCGCCACTGGCTTTCATCGGCGTCGCCATGGCAACGATACTGCCTGTGATCATCTTGCAGCTCTCTCTTTGAGGCCGGATGGCGGCCGGCCGCTTGTCTCATCGGGATCGAATGGCCAGAAATCAAACACCGGCCAGACGAATCGCCCGTGTCCGGCTCATGGCGCGCCTCATGCAACGCTCGTGGCGCCTGCCCAGGCCCGATCCTGCAACCCCCAGATGGTACTCAGGCAGCCCCGGCGTGTACAGCCGCCAAGCCGGCTACCGGCCAGATTGGCCTGCGGCCGATCACGACACCACGGCAACGATGACCAGGCATTGACCGCCAGGATCGGCTATCGTTCGCCATTCACTTCCCGGTTTCGGAGCAACCCATGACACTCAGCGTTGGACAGCCCGTCGACGACTTCTCCGCCGAAGCCACCGGCGACACCCCGTTCCGGCTCGGCGACTATCGCGGCAAGCAGGTCGTGATCTACTTCTATCCCAAGGACAGTACCCCCGGCTGCACCACCGAGGGCGGCGATTTTCGCGACCGGATCAGCGAGTTCGAAAAGGCCAACACGGTCGTCTTCGGGGTTTCGCGGGACGGCCTCAAGTCCCACGAGAACTTCAAGGCCAAGCAGGGCTTTCCGTTCGAGTTGCTCTCGGATCGTGACGAGGCCATCTGCCGCCAGTTCGACGTGATCAAGCTCAAGAAGCTGTACGGCAAGGAGCACCTGGGCGTCGAACGCAGCACCTTCCTGATCGACGCCGACGGCAAACTGGCCCGTGAGTGGCGCGGCGTCAAGGTCCCCGGCCACGTCGACGAAGTGCTCGAAGCGGCGCGCGAACTCAACGCCGAGTAGACGCCCTCCTCGCCTCAGCGATCTTCCGTCAGCAGGCTCTGGCCCGATTCGCCTCGTGGCCAGGCCTGTACCAGCGCCTTGATCAGCGTTGCCAGGGGGATCGCGAAGAACACGCCCCAGAAGCCCCAGAGTCCGCCGAAGAAAAGCACCGCCAGGATGATCGACACCGGATGCAGGTTGACCGCTTCCGAAAACAGGATCGGTACCAGCACGTTGCCGTCCAGCGCCTGCAGGATGGCGTAAGCGACCAGCACGTACAGGAACTGGTCGCCAACCCCGAAGTGGAATCCCGCTACCGCGGCGACCGGCAGCGTGGCCACCGCCGCGCCGATGTAAGGCACCAGCACCGACAGCCCCACCATCAGCCCCAGCAGCGCCGCGTAGGGTAGACCGAAGCCCCAGAAGACGATGAACGCCACGCTGCCGACGATGATGATCTCGATCGTCTTGCCGCGGACGTAGTTGGCGATCTGATCATCCATCTCTTCCCAGATGCGGGTCATCAGCGTGCGCTTGCCCGGCAGCATCGAGAGCAGAAAATCGACCAGCCGCTCGCGATCCTTGAGCATGAAGAAGACCAGGATCGGCACCAGTACCAGATAGATGATGACCGCCATCAGATTGCCCAGCGACGCCAGCGAGAAGGTCAGCGCGCGCTGACCGAGCTGGGAGGCCTGCTGGCCCGCCGTGGCGATCCAGCCCTGGATCTGATCTGGGGTCACGATGGTGGGATATTTCTCCTGCATCTCGCCCAGCCAGAGCTGGCTGCTGGCGAACATGCGAGGGGCTTCTTGAACCAGCTCGACCAGCTGATTCCAGACCAGCGGCATGACGATCAATGCCAGCGCCAGCAGTGCCCCCACAAACAGCAGGAAGACCATCCCGACGGCCAGCAGGCGCGGCAACCCTCTACGTTCCAGCCAGGACACCACGCCCTGCAGCAGGAAAGCGACGACCAGTGCCGTGAAGAACGGTGCCAGGGCGCCGCCTAGCCAGATGACGACGGCAAAACCGCCGATCAACAGCGCCAGCAGGACGATGGCTTCCTCGTCGGAAAGGTAACGCTCGAACCAGTGACGCAGAATGCCTTTCAAACTCATGCCAGCGCTTCTCCATCGGCCTTGCGTAACCAGTAGCGATACACGCCCTCCGCCGCCTCACGCTCGATCAGCGTATGCCGACTATGCTCGACGAAGCTTTCGAAATCGCGCCACGAACCTGCGTCGGTGGCGATCACCTCGAGCAGTTGCCCGGCCTGCATGCCGGCTAGCGTCTGTTTGGCCTTGAGCAATGGAAGTGGACAGCGCAAACCGGAGGCATCCAGTCGGCAATCGGGCGCTTGAGACATGACGAATCCCGGAGTTGATGGGCAATGAATTGATAGATGAATCGAAAGTTGGTTAGCCTGCCACCGGGCCGGCTGCATCGCTCGCTGACTTTGGGAAAACGTCCAGGCAACCTCTGTGCCTGGCCGCGGTCGAAGGCATGATAACCCAGACCGCTGGCGGTCAGCGTGGCTTTCGCCCGCGTCGAATGGCGGCCCTTGTAGAGTCTTTGTCCGCAGCGAGGCTTTTGCCTGTATCGTCTCCCGGGGTGGCGCTGATTTGCCCGCGCTTATTTTTTGGTCACACTTGAGCTTCTGCCTGACCTGAGCTTCTGCCCGAATGAGGACCGACACTGTCAGCATGACCAACCAACGACTGACATCATTCAAACGGCAATTGTTGGCCGTCTCGCTGCTCTCCGCAACCCTGGCCGGCGCGCCCCCGGTTGCGCAGGCCGAACAAGGCTATCAGCTTCCGGATCTCGGCAGTACCAGCGTCGCCGTCACCACCAATGACGAATATCGCCTGGGCCGGGCCTGGCTTCGCCAGTTCCGCGCCCAGACCGATCCCTGGCATGATCCGATCACCCAGACCTATGTACGTTCGATGCTGGCCAAGCTGGTGCCCTACAGCGGCGTCGACGAACGACTCGTGGTCACGCTGGTCGACAGCCGCCTGTTGAATGCGTTTGCCGTGCCCGGCGGCGTTGTCGGGGTCAATGCCGGCCTGTTCACCACCGCGCCCAACGAGGATGAGTTCGCCTCGGTACTGGCCCACGAGCTGGGCCACCTGGCTCAGCGTCACTATGCGCGACGCATGGCCCGGGTGGAGGAGACGCAGCTGCCGACCATGGCGGCGATGCTGGCGGGGATGATCTTCGCGGCGGGCGGCGGCGGCGGTGCCGGAATCGCCGCCATGATGGGCACTCAGGCCGCGTTCATTCAGGATCAGCTGGCCTACTCCCGGCGCTTCGAGCAGGAAGCCGATCGCGTCGGTCTCAGCGCCATGGTCAAGGCCGGATACGACCCGCAGGCGATGCCGGAAATGTTCCGGACGCTGCAGAAGCTCGCCTCTCTTCAGGGCGGCAATCCGCCGGAGTTCCTGCTGACCCACCCGGTGACCGAATCGCGCATCAGCGACACCCAGGCCCGAGCCGATCAGCTGACCTCGCCGCCCCACCACGACGACCCGACCTACGCCATGATCCGGGGCCGGGCGCTGGCGATGCTCAACCAGGGCAACCCGACTCAGGCCATGACGGTACTGAAGCAGGACGACCCGCCGGCCGCCGCCGTCAGCTATCTCCAGGCGCTGACCGATGCGCGACAGTCGCGCACGGACGCGGCGCTGGCGACCCTCGACACGCTGGCGAAGAACTACCCTGACCTGTCGATGATTCCGGCGACTGCCGCCCAGATTGCCTACGACGCCGACCGCCGAGAAGAGGCGCTGACCCGGGCGCAACGCATTCTGCGAATTTCTCCCGGCTATTACCCGGCGCAATGGGTCCAGGCTCAGACGTTGGTCCAGACCTCTCCGTCGCGGGCTTTCGACGTACTACGCGACATGAGCGAGCAGTACCCGGAGGACCCCGACGTGTTCGGCCTGCTGTCCGAAGCCGCCGGGCGCAGCGGTCGGGATGCCTGGGGCCAGCTGGCGCGCGCCGAGCAGCTCCAGCTTCAGGGCAACATCGACACCGCCATCCGTCAGATCGACTCCGCCGAGAAGGTCGCCAAGCAGAGCGGCGACTACGCCATGGCCAGCCGCATCGAGCAGCGCCGCAAGGATTTTCTGGGGTATCGCGAGACCATGCGGAACTTCTGATTCGTCAGTCCAGGGCACGCGGCCGTCCCGCTGCTCGAACGGCCCGCCTGAACAAGCGGAAACCGCTACATCAACCCGAACTGGCCGCCCCGGGCTGGCGATCCAGGTGCGCGACAAGGGCATCGAAGAACACCATCGGATCGATCACTATCCTGCCTTTCGGCTTGGGGGCAGCGGCGTTCTGAGCGATCACGATGTCATGAGCCGGGTTGATGTAGACGAGCTGGCCATGGATGCCTCTTGCCGCGTAAGCGCGATCCTTTCGCGAGGGCGGCGTCCATGCCGTCCACCACATGAAGCCGTAGTCCACGGTTTCGCCATCGGCGAGCGTGGTGGGCCGCGTGGCCTCGGCCATCCATCCGTTGGGCAGCAGCGGCTCGCCGTCGACCTTCCCGCCCTCGAGCATGAACTGGCCGAAACGGGCGTAGTCTCTCAATGTGGCGCCAATACCGCTTCCACCGACCTCGATGCCGCCGGCAGACTCCAGCCACCAGGTGGCGTCGCTTTCCATACCGTAGGGCTGCCAGAGCTTTTCCGACAGATAGTCGGCCAAGGGCCGATTGACAGCCGCGTGGACGAGTTCGGCGAGAATCTGGGTTTCCCCGGTACTGTAATTGTGAACCCGGCCCGGTTCGGCAGCCCGAGGCAGCGCCGCCATCACGGCCATCGCCCCACCCGGCGCCTGGGCGACCTGCGCCCTGAGCAGCGAGCGTCGATCGGACTCGGGATCGGTATAGGTCTCGTTCCAGGCAACTCCCGAGGCCATCATCAGCAGATCGCGCAGGCTCACGCCATCGTAGGCACTTCCCTCCAACAGCGGCACGTAGTCGACCACCCGAGCCCCCAACCCCTCGGGGATCAGTCCGTCCCGAATCGCCATGCCGGCCAGCGTCGAACAGACGGACTTGGCGACCGACATCGACATCCAGCGCGTATCCGGCGCATTGCCCCGCTGATAGGTCTCATAAAGGACGTTGCCCCGGTGCAGGACCAGAAGCCCGGTGACATTGTTCAACGCGAGGTAGTCGTAAAGGTCGTAAGGCTCACCGTTCACCGTGGCCACCCAACCCTCGAGGTTCTGCGAGATCGGCGGCAGCGGGCGTGGGCGCCCTCCGGCCGCAATGACCCGGGAAGGAAACAGTCGATCGATATTGCGGAAAGTGCTGACCGCCAGATCCGGGACCAGCTGGCCCCCGTAGATCTGCTCGACGCTGCCGACAGATTCGTTGGCATGACGGTAATCAGTGGCCGACCGGGGCGGTTCGGATCGAGATGGGCGTGATGGACTGGAACAATCG
>NZ_MSDP01000036.1:0-31719 GCF_001937155.1 Salinicola sp. MH3R3-1
CCGCCTGGGGCGTGGCGCTGGTATAGACGGCGCCGTCCTGCTCGACGCTGGCGGTCACCGTCCGGCCGCTGGACATCGTCGCCGCAGCGAATGACAGCTGATAGGTCCCCGCCGCGGCGACATCGATGGTGTATTCCACCCATTCGCCATTGGCGACCGAACCGATCGTATTGCCGTTGTCGCGTAGATCGACGCCTTCATTTCGGGTGTTGTCGCCCAGCTGGGTCTCGCTGCTGTCGTGATAAGCGACTTCCGGGCCACCCTGGTCATAAAGCCCCGCGTTCAGCGTGAGGCCATCGTCGACCGTCCACGGCGTACCCGACTCATTGAATGCCGTTTGCGAAGGCGGCGCCAGACTGAACGATTCCAGATTCTGCGATCCGCCGTTGAAAGTCAGACGCAGGGTCTGCGTGCCCGCTTCCAACGCCACATTCTGACTTTCGGTCTCTGCGAATGTGCTCCAACCGCCCGTGTAGTCGACGCCGATCGTCGCGACTTCATAGACGCCGGCGCCATTGTCGAAAGACGCCGTGATCGAACGGGCGCTGCCAGTCTGGGCGCCCATTGCAGACAGGAATGAGAGATCGTAGACGCCGGCCTGATCGACCTCCAGCGTATATTCGACCCACTCCCCGTTCTCGATCCAGCCGATGGCATCCCCGTTGCCCTGGATGTCCACCCCGCCCTCGCGGAAGTTGCTGCCCAGTTGAGTCTCGCTGGCATCCTCGTAGGTCAGGTACGGCGCGCCCTCGTCGAACAGCGCGGCATCCAGCGTCAGGCCGCTCTGATCGACCTCCCAGGGCGTCGCGGTCTCGTTGAAAGGCGTTCGTGCCGCGGGTTGAATCCCTTCGATCAGATAAACATTGTCGTTGTAGTCGGAATTGCCGCCGTTATAGTCCATCAGCGCAAAATAGGTGTTCTCGATCGCGTTTCCGTCGGTGTCAAAAGCCTGGACCATGCGGAAATAGTAACCGGTCTCGATTCCCGGGTCGGCGTTGGAGGACTGGTTATTGAGAGACGGGTCGGTCGACACGCTTGCCGCCGAAAAACCGAAGATATCGTCGCCCAGCCAGGCATCCGGTACCTGCGCGCGACTGATGGTCGTGGTCGCGAAACCGCCGTTGGCGAGGAGCGGCAGGAAAGACTGATTATAGGGCGAGTCATGATGAACCAGACTTCTGGCATCGTTCTTGTCGCCGGGCTCGTGCATGGCAAGTAACGCGCCTCCCGGACCGTGCAAGCCCGCCAGCTGCGTGACCTTGGCCGTCTCGGCGCCGTCGGCAACCTGCCAGTAACGCGAGAGAACTTCGCCCTCCAGCGCGGCTTCGTAGCGTCCGCCAGTATCCACCTCCGACAGGCCGCCGCCCTCCAGCGTGGAGAGCCCGTCGACATGATTACCGAAGCCAAAGACCTGCCAGATTTCGTTGAGATTGGGCTCCCAGCCGCCCTCGTCGCGCGCCTGCCAGAAGCCGGCCAGCTGAATTTCGGTGACGGGGTGATCCACGTCGTCGGATTGAATCGTCAACGTGCCCTCGAACACGCCGTCATCGGCGTTACCGGCCGGGGGGGTATAGGCCTCCCGGTTGAACAGGACGCCAACCTCGATGGAGGCCCCGGGGGCCAATCTCAAATCGTCCAGCAAGTGGGCGTCGGCCAACATGAATGGACCGCTCACCGCCACGCTACCGACCGCCAATTCCCCGGTGCCGTTGTTGGTGATGACGACCGAACCGCTGTCCTTGTACTCCCGAGGTCCGTTCTCAGGGTGGGTGGCTTCATTGTTCTCCAGATAATTGAAAGCGATACGATCATCGAAGTACGCCGGATCGGTGCTGACCACGCTGATTTCACCGTTACTGGAGGCCGCCAGAGGCGCATCCGGCACTTCCAGCGAATCGATATCCGGTCCGACGCCGTTGGGCGCGGTCACCGAGATCGAGTTGGTGCCGGCGGTCAGCGTCATATTGACGGTCTGGGTAACCCAGTCGCTGACCGTCTGGCTCTCGGCAGGGAAATTGACAGCCGGGTAGCTCTCTCCATTGACCGTCAGCGCCAGGGGACGATCGGCCTTGCCGGTCGTGAGCGAGTAGCGGAAAGCGACCTCGTAAACGCCGCTCTGGTCGACATCCACGTCCCAGGTAATGGTTTGATCGCCGGTGCCCACGAAGTCGACGAAGCCCGTGCCCGAGGCGTCGCGGTCGCTCTGCGTCGTAGGGACGACGATCGCGCCGCCCTCGAGGGTCGCGGTCTCCGCTTCATAAGCCGCATAGCCCGGTGTCGTATCGTGAATCAGGACTTCCAGCTGATCGATGTTGGGCCCGGTATTGGTCGTTGACTGCAGGCGGATGCTATTGGCCCCGGCTATCAGTTCGGCCGGGATATCCAACGTCTGCCAGGTATTCCATGCCGCGTCACCACTGGCGCCGACCGGTGGCTGGAAGGCGTAGGTGCCGATGCTCTCGTCATTGACGAAGACCTCCAGTGGCCGATTTGCCGTTCCCCCATTGGCATAACGCACCCTGAGCACGGCGTCACCAGCATCGGCGGCGCTAATGTCGACGTTGAAGGTGATGAAGTCGGCGGTGGTAGAACCGAAGTCGGCATACCCGCCGACGATGCCGTCGCTGTAATCGGTGTTGCCATCCAGCCCGTAGGCGCCCGGCCGAATGCCATAAGGCGGATTGGTCGGGCTGACCTCCGGCGTGTCGCCATCGCGAATCACGATCTGGGCATCGGCGCCAGAGGCGATGACGGCCTGAGACTCATCCTCGGCCTGAACCGTAGCGATCGTGGTCAGATCGGCGTCTCCATCGCCGGGCACGATGACATCACCGGGCACGGGGTCCAGGCGTATGACCTGGCTCTCGCCGGTACTGCGGTTGAGCGTCATCAGATAGAGCTGGCCGGTCAACGGGTTCTCGATGATATCCAGCGGGTCGACGTATTTGATGACATTGCCGTCCACGTCGCGCAGCACGTTGTCGCTCGCGACATTGCCATCCTCGTCCAACGAGACCCAGCGAATATCGTCGCCTCCCGAGTACTCGACGAACAGCAGGCTTCCATTCAGCGTTGCCCCGAAGATATTGCTGGTGTATTCGACCGCGCCGTTCGGCGATCGATTGGTGCCCAGTGAATAGATATCGTCGAATCGATAGTTGCTGTCGGGTTGGGTCCCGACCTCGTAATCGCCCGTCTCGTAGAGATCATCGCCATCGGTCGGATTGCCGCCGTTGAAAATGTATTCGTCGCGCAGCGAGTCCGGATGGCCGTAGTAGCCGCCCTGGTCGACCTTGAACAGCCAGTCGTCTTCGATACCGACGTTGCTCAATGCCTCGTTGTAGTCCGTGGAAGGATCATCGGGGGTGACACCGCCAGCCGCGGAGCCATTGGTCGAGGCATACAGATTGCCGTTGGAGTGCCAGACCAGGTCGTAGGCGTTACGAATGCCGGTCGCATAGATCTTGAGTACCGCATCGTCGGCAAACGGATCGTAATAATCGATCAGCACATTGCCATTGACGTCCTGCATCGATGCAGTGCCGTCTTGCGCGAACACCAGGTACTGGCCACCGCCCATATCGATGGGCCCGTTCTTGATATCGCCGTCATCATCCTGATAACGGGTATTGGAGCCATCGGTGGGGAGCGGTTCGGTCGAGACATCGAAACCGCCTGTGGGTGCCTCTCGAGTCGGATCGACCTCCAATACCGCGGCGTTCAGTAGCCGTTCCGGACGATTACCCCAGGCGCTGTCGTCGCCGCCCATCGCTGTATTGGCACCCTGCGAGACGTACAGCAGATAGGGCGGCACGTCGGGATTGGTCTCGGCGTCGTATTCCGGGTTGGCGTGGAAGACCAGGCTGTTGGTGACGTGGTCGCCGTTGGAACGCGGCAGGCCCGAGATATAAGTTTCCGCCGATCCCGAAAACGTACCGTCACTATCATCGATCGTAATCTTGCTGACTCGGCCGCTGAAATCCGGTACGGCGTTGTCGCGCCCCGTCAGCGGGATCGGGTAATTATCGGTCACCCACAGCACGTTGGGATCGGTCGGATCGAAGGTAAGCCCGACAATACCGCGGGCGCCGGCGTCGGTCTGGAAATAGTCCAGTGCCAGCGTCTGCTCGTTGGAAAGCTCCCCTGTCACGGCATCGATATCGTAACGCTTGATCTCGCCGTTCAGGGTCGACACGTACATCTGGGTGTTGTCGGGAGAGAGGGTAATGGAGCTGAACAGATAGGCGCCGTCCTGCGCGCCGTCGAGCTCGACATGGGTACCGAACGCTACCTCGCTGTCCTGAACCTCCGCCTCGGCCCCGGTGACGAACGTGGTGGTGAACTTCTGGAACTCTCGGGTCGGCGCATCCGGATCGGTGTTGCTGCCACGGTCCTGAAAGCCATCGATCACCAACGTGTAGCTGGTGTATTCGTCCAGCTCGTCCGTCGGCGATATGGTCAGCGAATCGAAGCCGCCGGTGGTGTTGATGTTGAAAGCCACGTCTTCGCCGGTAACGGTGTTGAAGAGTTTCACCGAGCCATCGTTGAGGCTCTCCAGCAGTGCACCGCCGCGGCCCTCGACGACCGAGATTCCGATGAAGAAATCCGAGGTCGGATCGATACCGACCGGCTGGGTCCCGTCATCGGCCTGCAGATGAACTTCGACCTGCTGCTGCCCTACCCCTGCCACCGCTCTGGGGTCGGTAAAATAGGCGTAATCCGCCGGTGCCTCGCGGTCGTCGTCGGGGGTCAGATCCGGCAGCGACTGGATCTCGATGTACTGAATTTCGGTGTTGTTGCCGTCGACGCCGAGAGAGTCCAGGGTCAGCCGGCCATCGGTGACCTGGACGACCCGCGTGATCAGACTGGAACGATAGCCATCGCTATCGTCGGTGGGATCGCTGTCGGCCGGAAATCCGCTCGGCCGCGACGAGGCGAACGGCGTGTTGAAGGCTTCGCCCTCGGCATTGATGGCGTTGACGCTATCGTAGGCGCCACCGCTATCACCGATCGAGATCGTGACTTCGTAGTAGCCATCCTCCAGCTCGATCTCCCAGCCTGCCGCCTGGCTGTAGCCCGGTTTGTCGAACCCGGCGTAAGTGGCCTGCAACGGATCGACATCGTCGAGTGACCCGCTGCGGTCGCCGAGTGCATCGCCATCCTGACCGGCGATCGCCATTGGCGTCGTGCCGTTGGCCGTTCCGTCGGCGATCGACCCCGCCGTCACCCATCCATACTGGTATGTCTGGCCATCCACCTGCAGCGACTGCTGCCCGAAGGCCAGGCCCGTGTCGGCGACGTAACCCTCCGGCGTCGCCGCTCCATTCGGCTGGAAATTGATCTTGGCCTCGAATCGGTTACCAGGCTCGACGCCCGGATTACCGCCGCCGTCGTCCGCCATCGTATGAATCGACAGACTGTCGATGTTGGGGCCGGTGCTGCCAATGTTGGCGAGTCGAACCACATTGGCACCAGCGTCGAGATCGATCTGGACGGTGGTCTCCGTCCAGTTGTCCCAGCCCGCACTCCCCGTTCCCGTCGACGCGAAGTCGATCCTTCCCTGAGATTCACCGTCGACCGATAGCGCCATCGGACGATTGTTGGGTCCACTGGCGGCATAACGGATCGTCAGCAGATAGGTGCCCGCCTCGGCAACGTTGACCGAGAAAGATCCCGCGTCCCCTACCTGCGCCCCCATATCCAGATAACCGGAGCCACTGAAGTCTCCCCACAGGTGGTCCGCGCCGCCACCACTGGGTTCCGGGTTATCGGCACTGCGAACCAAGGTATCGGCGAGGGAGGAGCCATCATCGATAGCGAGTGCTTCTCCCTCGATCGAGAATACCAGCGTCGGATCTGCCGGCAGCGCGTCTGCATACTCGAAACTGATCTGATCGATATTGGGACCGTTGGGCACGCCTCCCTGGGCGGTCGATGGCAGCGTCAATGTCAGCGTATTGTCGCTATCGGACAGCGGCACCGACACGCTGACCTCGTTCCAGCTGGTCCAGGAGCCGGTCGGCGGAAACGAAACCAGCGTGGGTTCCGCGCCGTTGACGGACAGCAGCAACGGCCGATCCCCCGTTCCGCCATTGACGTAGCGAATCGTCGCGGTGTAAACGCCGTTTTCATCGGGCGAAACCTGGAAGGTGATCGCGTCGCCCGCATCGGTTCCGAAATCGACATAGCCACCGTCGATCGCGCCCGCCCTGACGACACCTTGCGCATCGGGATGTTGACTGTCGACGACTCGGGTCAAACCGGGGCTGTTCGTCGCCCCGCTGTCGTCGACAGAGACCAGATTCATATTTTCGGCCTGGATGACCAGAGATGCCGGACCGTCGTCCGCCGCGACCGCGGTCAACGTCAGACTGTCGATGTTCGGGCCGCCGCCGATGACGTTCTGCAGGCTGACCACGTTGGTCCCGCTGCTCAGGTTCAATGTCAGCGAGCCGCTGCCCCAGGTTTCCCATCCGGCCGTACCGGCACCGGTCGACGGAAATGCCAGGTTGCCCTGATCGACGCCATCGACGAGCACGGCCATGGGACGCGAGGCGCCAACGGCGCCACTTGCCGCATAGCGGACATCGAGTTGGTAAGTCCCGGCGGTCTCTACCTCGACCTCGAAATAGGCCGCGTCGCCAACCTGCCCGCCCATATCGAGATAACCCGGCCCACTCGAGCCATTCCACAGCCCATCGGGGCCGGCGGCGGCCGACGATTCAGGATTGGACGGCGAGCGAATCACGGTATCGGCCGCCGAGGTGCCATCGTCCGGCGTCAGCGATTCGCCTTGAAGCGTAAAGACGTCGCCCGACCAGCCTTCAGCGTTGACGATCTCGATATCGACCGACTGTTCGCTACCCGCCAGCAACTGGCCATTGTCATCCAAGGCGTCCAGCATCAAATTGGTCAAACCGCGATCCAGATCGGACGCTAACGTGAACCGGTAGGGGCTCTCGGTAGAAACCATTTCGCTGGCTGCGCCGGCCGAATCAGTCAACGTCAAGGCGACGCCGGCCACGTCACTGGCGAGAAAGCCGCTACTGTCGATGGGCGTCACTTCGAGCCGGTAATTGTCTCCGATAAAATCCCGAGTGATGGCAGCACCTTGTACCAATGTCTCGACAGTGTCTCCTGTCTGCGCATCGATGATGGATAGCGTGAACATGTATGAAGCCCCTACGCGTTGAGTTAATGGTTGTGAAACGAGCGAAGATGAACGTCTCTCGTTCGGTGCTGACAGAGGCGCCATTTCACCTTCATTAACGAAGTGTCGGACATCACCTGTCGCTGATTGTTATTGGCAGAGACCTTGGAACTGATGCGTGACTAAAGTTCTACCGGTGGAGACTCACCGATGGCAACCTAGCGTGTCTGCCTGCCAAGGCAAAGTTGAAACTTTTAAACCCAAAAAACGAATTTAAGTAGCCAAGTGGTAAAAAAGCGCCTCCCGACTCTTCGATTTCGTTGAGCTATCATCGCCTTAGACTCGCTGAAACACCACCCATGACAGCGGCGCTTACATAAAATTTCAAGACTGGTAAAAACCACACCAAATCACTTATAAAACTAATGCCACGGAATTACAAAGGACCACACTCCAGCTCATGAAACGCGCTAGTTTTGATCGCCAGCATTTTAATAGAATCGTAGAAACAAACCCGCGACAGAACCCAAGCCATTGTTTTATAACCCATGAAAAATCCAGAAAGTATTAGAACATCGATACCGACGCCAATAAAACCAGAAAAACAGACTTGTAAACTTGTTCACAATTTCCGCATGCTGGTCACGTGATCTACTCGTCAACGCCACCCGACAACGTCAATTCCAGAAGAGAAAAGATCGTGGCAAAGCCCAGTGATAAAACAGATTTACAATTGGCGTTAGCGGCCAGCCGCCAGGCTTTTCTATACATTCTGCTGTTCAGCCTGTTCATCAATCTGCTGATGCTGGCACCGTCGATCTACATGTTGCAGGTGTATGACCGAGTCGTCACGACACGGAGCTCTGAAACGCTGCTGATGCTGACGCTGGTCATCGTCTTTCTATTCATGGTGATGGGCGCGTTGGATCTGGTCCGTTCACGCATTCTGGTGCGTGTCGGCAACAGGCTCGACATGCAGATCAGCGAGCGTCTGTATCAGGCCACCTTCAAGCGCGCATTGCAGGTACCCGGCAAACCCTCGGCTCAGCCGTTCAACGATCTCACCACGCTGCGCCAGTTCCTGAGTGGCAACGGCCTGTTCGCGTTCTTCGATGCGCCATGGATACCGGTCTACATCGCGATTCTGACGCTGTTCCATCCCTGGTTCGGAATCTTCGCCACTGTCGCGGCCTGCATATTGATGGTGCTGGCCTGGATCAACGAGAAGAGCACGCAGTCACTGCTCGGCGAAGCCAATCGCGAACACGTCCAGTCCCAGGATCTGGCCCAGAGCAACCTGCGCAATGCCGAAGTGCTTCAAGCGATGGGCATGTTGCCCAACCTGCTCGCCCGCTGGCGCATCAAGCACCATGACTACCTGCTGCATCAATCCCACGCCAGCGACCGTGCCGGCGTGCTCAGCAATCTGTCGAAAACCCTGAGAATCATGTTTCAGTCGCTGATCCTGGGGCTGGGCGCCCTCCTGGTTATCGAGGGCAGTCTGACCGGCGGCATGATGATTGCCGGTTCTATCCTGATGGGACGCGCTCTGGCTCCGATCGACCAGATGATCGGCGGCTGGAAGGGGTTCGTCGCCGCGCGAACCGCTTATGCCAGGCTCAACGCGCTGCTGGCGGCGATACCCGCGGAACCGCAGCGCATGCCGCTGCCGCCACCGGTCGGTCGTCTAGCGCTCGAGGCGGTAACGGCCGCCCCGCCCGGCGACAGTCGGCCGACGCTGTGGGAGCTCGACCTGCTATGCAACCCGGGCGAGCACATCGCCATCGTGGGCCCTAGTGCAGCGGGCAAGTCGACGCTGGCGCGGGTCATTCTGGGCGTATGGCCGGTCCAGAGAGGCTGCGTTCGGCTGGGCGGCACCGATGTCGGCCAATGGGCTCGAGAACGGCTAGGCCCTTTCATCGGCTATCTGCCTCAGGACGTCGAGTTGTTCGACGGCAGTATCAGCGAAAACATCGCCCGCTTCGGCAATATCGATCCGGATCGCGTCATCGAAGCTGCGCAGAAAGCCGGTGTCCACGACATCATTCTGCGACAGTCGGCGGGCTACGACACCCAGATCAGCGGCAGTGGTGGCGTGCTGTCCGGCGGTCAGCGTCAGCGTCTGGGCCTGGCCCGGGCGCTCTACGGCAACCCCGTGCTGGTGGTTCTCGACGAGCCCGACGCCAACCTCGATGCCAGCGGCGAGCGCGCGCTGCTGCACTGTCTGCGCCAGCTCAAGACCCAGGGCACCACCGTCTTCATTATCAGCCACGCGACCGCCATCCTCGACCATGTCGACCGAGTTCTCATGCTGCAGGAGGGACGCATGGTCGCCTGTGCTCCCCGCCAGTCTGCATCCAAGGCTTCGGAGCCGCCGCTCAGACCGGTGGAGTCCCCCGTACATTCGATCCGGATGCGCGCCCGCGGCAAGTCGGAAGACTCACTCGTGCCACCCCCTCAATCCACGGAGCCGCCGACGCCATGACGCTTTCCTCCTCTGCGCCGATAGCGCTTGGCGCGCCTGTGCCCAAGGTCCCTACCAGCGATCGAGCCAGCCGCCGGTGGGGGCTGGGGATACTGGTGATCGCCCTGGGCGGCTTCGTGCTCTGGTCGCTCACCGCTGATCTCGCGGTCGCGGTAGTCGCTTCGGGATCGGTGGCGGTGGAAACCTCGACTAAGAAGGTTCAGCACTTCGAGGGCGGCATCGTCAAACGCATCCTGGTCGAGGACGGCGATAGCGTTAGCGCTGGAGACTCGCTGATCGTGCTCGACGATACCCAGCCACTGGCCAAGCTATCGATCGCCGAATCGGAGTATCGAATCGCGCTCGCCAGCGAAGTGCGACTGCTGGCGGAACAGAGCGACCGCGATACGCTGACGTTCCCGGATACGTTACTGAACAATGTATCGCCACGTGTGGAAGCGGTCGTCGACGTCCAGAAGCGGCTATTCCAGGTCGGTCGCCAGTCGCTGAAGGATGCCCTCTCGGCACTGGACGAAAAGGCCCGGCAGATGCAGGAACAGATCGCCGGCCTCGAAAGGCTGCAGCAGGTCAACCAGTCCAAGATCAAGTCGCTGACCGGAGAAGCCAGCGACTACCGCACGCTGTTCAAGGAGGGCCTGGGCGACAATCAGCGTCTGCGCGAGCTCGAACGGCAAGTCCTCGAGTATCAGGGGGAAAACGCCCAGCACAGCGCCGAAGTGGCCCAGTTACGCTCGCAGATCAGCGAAAACGGCTTCCAGAAGGAGATTCGCCTGCAGGAGTACCACCAGGAAGTCGGCGAAGACCTCAAGGACGTTCAGTCTCAGGTTACTGACGCTGAAGAGCGGGTCACCGCTCTGCGCGATCAGGTCCACCGCACGGCTATCGTCGCGCCGGTTTCGGGGACCGTCGTCGGCCTGCAGATCCACACCCAGGGCGCGGTCATTCGATCGGGCGATACCGTCATGGAGATCGTCCCCGCCAACGAAGCGTTCATCGTCGAGGCGCGCATTCCCGATCGCGATATCGATAACGTCCATCCCGGCCAACCCGCCGAGATTCGCTTCAGCGCCTTCAATCAGCGGCTTTCCAACGTCATTCAGGGCGAAGTCGCCAACGTGTCGGCGGACAGCTTCGAAGACGAGGCTACTCACAACCACTATTACAAGGCGCGCATTCGCGTCACCGACGAAGGCTATTCCAAGATGACGTCGTCGATGCAGCTACTGGCCGGGATGCCTGCGGAAGTGATGCTGAAAACCGGCGATCGCACCTTTGCCAGCTACATGTTCAAACCGTTCAGCGACATGCTGGCCCGTGCGATGCGAGAAGAGTGATGAAGACGATTCATCGATGGATGCTGACCGGCTGCCTTGCCGCACTCACCGCCACCGCACAGGCTCAACCACTCGACATCACGTCGCCGGTACCCGAACCGAATAGCACCACGCCGACCCCGTTACCGTCGCTCTCCGAGCTGGTCGCCCGAGCGTTGAGCTACGACAGCGGCCTGCAGAGCCAGCGACTGGACAGCCAGTCGGTGGCTCAGGAGGTGCCGATGGCACAGGCCGGATTGCGCCCTCGGCTCGACGCCACTGCCGCCTATCGCTACACGGATGCCGACAACATCTATACCAAAAACCCCGGTGACTACCCTGACGAGGTCTACGACGATCGCGTTGCCGGCAAGACGAGAGACACCAGTTGGGAGCTGCGAATGACCCAGCCGCTATTCAGTCTGGAACGCTGGCGACGGGTCGGTAAAGCACATGCTCAGATGGATGCGGCAACGTTGAAGGTGGCGGTCGCCGAGCGCGATCTGGCGGTCAAGGTGGTGGAAACCTATCTCGATGCCTATCAGGCCTCGCGCAAACTGGGCTTGCTGATCGCTCAGCGGGAGTCGCTGGTACTGCAGCAGCGTCAGGCCCAGCGCGCCTATGACCTTGGCATCGGAGATCGGATCAATCTGCTGGAATCCCGGTCACGACTCGATCAGGCGGTAGCCGATCAGACCTCGGCGGAGAATGATCTCGCCAATGCGCTAAGCGATCTCGAACGCCTGTCCGGCACCGCGCTGAGCTTTGATCCTGCGTTGATCGACACCCCGGAGAAGCTGGACATCGCCCCGGAAGCCCGCCCGCTCGAAAGTTGGCTGGCACAGACCCAGGACAACGTCCAGGTGCGTCTGGCAGCCGAGCAGCAGCGGGTGGCGCAGATCGATACCGACGTCCGCGGCGCCACGCGCTATCCCGAGCTCAATCTGGTCGTCGGCTACAGCGATGTCGACAGCAACGATGCGCTCAGAACGAGCAACGACCTGACCGCCAGTATCGAGATGAACCTGCCGATCTATCAGGGCGGCTACACCTCCGCCAGCATTCGACAGGGCGAACTGACGGCCATGGCCGGCATCGCAGCGGTAGAAAACGAACAGCGCCTCGCCCAGCAGGAAGTTCGCAAGCGAATCCTCAGCATGCAGGGCGACCTTCGCCAGATCGAGGCGCTGCAGCGCTCGGTCGAATCCGGCAGTTTGTTCCTGCAGGCGGCGATTCGCGGTGAGTCCCTCGGCCTGAGAGACCTGGTCGATGTTCTCGACGCTCGCTCCTCGCTATACGATCTCCGTATCCGTTTCATCGAGACGCTGTGTCTCTACCTTAAGGATCGCACTTATCTCGCGGCCGCTGTGGGGCAACTCGATACCTCAGCACTGACAGATGTGGCCGCCATCCTGGCTCGCGTCGAGCGTACCTCGTCCAACCGCTCCGGCTGAGCCTGCTGCGCTGTCGCACTCGCGATCGCGTACAGCACAGAGTGATCTGCTACCTTGATGACAAGATGTCAAACGATCCGGTTCGACAGTGGCAATCAAGAGGATGGCAATGAATCTACCGCTGTGGTGCCTGCTGATAACCGCGCTGCTACCGTTCTGGCTGGCCTTCTGGGGCAGCAGCGTCAGGCGCCGGGAATTTGGTCATCTGGATAATCAACATCCGCGCCAGCAATACGCGCAGATGGAGGGTAAAGGTGCCCGATTGTGGGCGGCACAGAGCAATGCCTGGGAGGCGCTGGCGCTGTTCACCGCTGGAATCGTTGCCGTGCAGACGACGGCGAGTGGCGGTTGGCTGGCAGACGTTGCCTGCATCGTTTTCGTGCTGGCTCGCATTGGACATGGGCTCTGCTATGCCATGAATCTCGCAACGCTGCGTTCGGCCATCTTTTGCGTGAGTCTGGTCGCGGTGCTGTGCCTGTTTGCCACGGCGTTCCTGTAAAGACCCTCTAACCGTGGGCCACGGGCGTTCGCCGAGCCCGTGGTCGCCTCTCTAGTGGCCATCGGCGACGACTGAGCAAGGGCAGACTTCAAGTTCTGATGCCTCGGGCCGATGAAAGGTCTTCGAGTCACCGCTCGTGAATGCCTGCTGTCTTTCCATCGCGACCGAGGCCCGATTCCATGTCCAGTACCGACGAATCCGAGAGCGCATCAGCGCAGGAACCCGATCCCGCCGACGAAGAGGCGGTAGTGACCGTACCGATCGATGGCCACTTGTCGGTCTTGCCTGCAGGTCATCGGCAACTGGCTGTGGAAGCCATGATGGCAGCCCAGGTCTCCTACTGGCGATGGTCCACGCCCGATCGTAGCTTGCTGTTCGGCAGCGTGACGACGACGCCCCAAGATGAAAACGACTATCTGCGCATCGATTGGTGGGGATTGCTGAAGTCGACGCCACCGCCGGAGCGACGGCGCCTGATCACGCTATGGCGCCGGCTCAATGACGGCCACCAGGATCGAATCGACACGCTGATACAACCCGACGCCAGAACTCCCTCGGTCCGGTGGCGAGTCCGAGGTGCGATTACGGCGCGGGACGTTGACGCTCTGCCGGTCGCCGCCACCGGCACCTGGGAAATCATCGAAGAGTCGCGCGACCGGCGCAGCGTGGATAGCGTCAAGGCTCACGCCTTCGTGGCGTCGCGTGACCCCATGCTGGTGGTGGACGAACAGTGGCACATTCTGGAAACCAACGATGCCTTCAACCAGCTCGGCGGACTGCCTCTCGACGCGATACTCGGCCAGACTTTGCAACATTACATCGAGGCCGATGTCCTGCACGGCGATCCTGCAACGGCGGTTGCCAACGATCGCTTGCAGCACCATGAGGGCACCTTTCATATCGAGGGAGCCCCCGCCATTCCGGTCGAGCTAACGCTCAGCCAGTTCACGCTGGATGGAACCGGCCTGGTCCGCTACATCGCCGTGCTACGGGACATCTCGGCTCGCAAGCGTTCCGAGCGCGAACTCGAGCAGCTCGCCAGAATCGACGCCCTGACCCAACTGCCCAATCGGGCGACGCTACAGCAGACGTTGAATCGACGGCTTTCCCGACTCTCGACCGATGATGGGCTCGCCCTGCTGTTCATCGATCTGGATGGATTCAAACACATCAATGATTCGCTGGGTCACCAAGCGGGCGATATTCTGCTGAAAATCATGGTCAAACGCCTGCGCGCCACGCTCCGCAGCAAGGACCTGGTCGCGCGCTGGGGCGGCGACGAGTTCGTGGCGATCATCGACATGGGAAGCGACACCCCGCTGGTCGACAGGATCGCGCTGCGCCTGCTCGAAGCGCTGTCTCATCCGATGGTGATCGGCGGCCATCAGATCAGCGTTACCGCCAGCATCGGTATCGTCCATGCGCCGCGAAATGGCCGTGACGGCGAGACATTGCTCAGGCACGCCGACCTCGCCATGTATGCGGCCAAGGACCAGGGCAAGAACGCGATCGTCACTTATCATGAAAAGCTGAAGCATCACAATCTGGAGCAGATGTCGATGCTTTCCCTCCTGCGAGAGGCGATCGCCGAGGGGACGCTCGATTTCGTCGTTCAGCCCAAGTTCGATAGCCACAGCCGCATGATCGGCGCCGAACTATTGGCGCGCTGGAAGACCCTCGAATATGGTCAGGTTCCCCCCGATATCTTCGTACCGCTCGCCGAACGCAACGGCATGGCCACGGCGCTGGGCAATCTGGCGATCGATCGGGCTGCCGAGTATGCCGCGCGTCTCGCCGCATTGGGCAATCCGTTGCCGGTGGCGGTCAATATTTCTGCGTTGCATGTGATGGACGATAGCCTGCTCGATACGCTCTGCGACGCCTGTCGGCGTCATGCCATCAGCGTCGATCAGCTTGAACTGGAAGTAACGGAGTCCGTTTTTCTGGAGAACACGTATGCCCCGGAAACCCGAATCGAACATCTCAGGCGTCAGGGCTTCCGTGTCGCGATGGATGATTTTGGCGCCGGTTATTCATCGTTGGGCTATCTCAAGCGACTGCCTTTCGACACCATCAAAATCGATCGCAGCTTCATGAGCGATCTCGAAGTGGATCCGCGCGCTCGCCATTTGCTGGCAGGTATCGTCGGGCTGTGCGATATGCTCGGCATGGATACCGTCGCCGAAGGCGTCGAAACCGGCGAACAGTGGCAGTTGCTGCAGACCCTGGGCGTGAAGCAGTATCAGGGCTATTGGCTGGGGCGCCCGATGAGTCTGGAGCAATTGCTCGACAAACTCGGTGACTGACGACAGAGAGACTCGTGGACGATGCCCCTCAATGGCCCTCAATCGCAAATGCATCGCTGAAAAGCCGTCACAGAGAACCCGAATAAAAGCAGAGCCAGAAGGAAGCGCTCGAAGCGATGGCATCGCGAGCTGTGCTGACGTAACGTGACGAGCATTCCCATTTCCGACGCCGATTCGTGACGCCTCATGTCCCTGACTTTCAGCTTGATCGCCCCAGCCTCCTTTACCCGCCCCGAGATACTCGAGCAAGCTGCTCAAGCCTTGCAGCTCCTGGGCATCGACGTCCGCTTCCCCCGACAGCTGCAGAATCCGACCCGCTATCTGGCCGGCGATACGGCTCACCGTCTGCAGGGGCTTTATGCTGCCTACGCGGACCCGGACACCGATGCGGTGTGGGCCGTTCGCGGAGGTTATGGCTGCGCCCATCTGGCCACCGAAATCGACTGGTCTCGCCTCGCCTGCAAACCCTTGATCGGCTACTCCGACCTGAGCGTGCTGCTGGACCAGTGCTATCGTCACGGTTTACCCGCCATCCACGGCCCAGTCATGAAAGAGGGAGTGAAGCTCAACGCCGAGGACGCCGATCTTCGCGCCGCCGGCCAACGCGACTTCCAGGCCCTGCTCGCCCTGCTCGGAGGCCAGACGCCCGAGAGCGTGGCGCTGACATCCGTCTCTCCGACACTGGAGACGGCCCCCATCGAGGGGCCCATGGTCGGCGGCAATCTGGCGACGCTGGCCAGCGTCGCCGGTACCCCGTTGGCGTTTCGCGCGCCGCCCGGGGCGATCGTCATTCTCGAGGATGTCGGCGAACCGTTCTATCGACTGGAGCGCGACCTGTGGCAGTTGGTCTATTCGGGCGCGCTGGATGACGCTGCTGCGGTCTGCCTCGGCACGTTCGAAGGCTGCACACCCTACGGTGATCTGCGGATCGAGACGCTGTTCGAGACGTGGCTGGGCCCCCGGGGTTTGCCGCTGTACACGGGCTTGCCGATCGGCCATGGCCGCGACAACCTGCCTTGGCGCTATGGGTCGAACGCCCGCCTTGACGCTAATCGACTCCATTTTTTGGGCTGAATCTTTCGCGCCACGGCAGCCAAAGTGACGCGAATAGCCCGAAAAAAACGCCGCCTCGCGCAATGCGAGGCGGCGATATCCGAGCCGTTATCCCCTCGATGCCTATATTCGCTCGAACACGGTCGCCACACCTTGCCCCATCCCGATGCACATCGTTGCCAGACCCAGTTTGGTGTCCTGCTGGCGCATCACATTGAGTAGCGTGGTACAGATGCGCGCGCCGGAACAGCCCAGCGGGTGGCCGAGCGCGATCGCACCGCCATGAAGATTGACCGCGTCGTCCATACGATCGAGCAGCTCGAGATCTTTCAACACCGGGATCGACTGCGCCGCGAAAGCCTCGTTGAGCTCGACCGTCTGGATATCGCCGATCTTGAGACCGGCCTTGGCCAACGCCTTCTGCGTCGCCGGTACCGGACCATAACCCATTATCGAGGCGTCACAGCCGGCGACACCGGTCGACACGATTTTGGCCAGGGGCTCGAGACCCAGCGATTTGGCGCGCTCGTAGCTCATCACCATCAGCGCCGAGGCGCCTACCGACAGCGCCGAAGAAGTGCCGGCGGTAACCGTCCCGTTCCTGGGGTCGAAAGCCGGCTTGAGGGCCGCCATCTGTTCGAGCGTAGCGTCCTCGCGCACGACCTCGTCATGCTTGATCAGAGCCCGGTAGCCCTGCTGATCGTGGCCTTCGATCGGCACGATCTCGTTGTCGAAGTAGCCCAGACGGTTGGCTTCGCTGGCACGTTGATGAGAGCGTAGTCCGAACTGGTCCTGCTGTTCGCGGGTCACGCCATGCATCTTGCCCAGCAGCTCCGCGGTCAGGCCCATCATCATCGCGGCCTTGGCCGCGCTCTTGCTGGCCGCCGGATTGACGTCGACACCGTGAGTCATCGGCACGTGTTCCATGTGCTCGACGCCGCCGATCAGGTAGCAATCGCCCATGTCGGCGCGGATGTTGGCCACCGCGATATGCAGCGCACTCATCGACGATCCACACAGACGATTGATGGTCTGTGCCGGAACCGAACGCGGAATGCCGGTTAGAATGGCCGCATTACGCGCGATGTTCATCGACTGTTCCAGGGTCTGGTTAACGCATCCCCAGAGGATATCGTCGACGCCTGCGGGATCGAGCTTCTCGTTACGTGTAAACAGCGCCTGCATCACGGCGGCGGAGAGATTCTCGGCACGCACGTGGCGGAAGGCGCCGTTTCTGGCTTTGGCCATGGGGGAGCGTACGGCATCGACCACCACGGCATCTCTGGCATTCAAACTCATGTCTGTGACTCCGCTGACCTGGATATGAAAAGGTGGTGGATTCAGCGATCGCTGGCGTCGGGATAAAAGCGCTCGCCGCTGGTCGCCATCTCCTTGAGTCGCGCCGTCGGCGCATACAGCGCCCCCAGTTCGCCGGAAAGCCGCTCGGCCACTGCCACGAATTCGGCCACGCCCATGGCGTCGATGTAGCGCAGCGCGCCGCCACGGAACGGCGGAAAACCGATGCCGTAGATCAACGCCATGTCGGCCTCGGCCGGCGAACCGACGATGCCATCCTCCAGGCAGCGAACCGTCTCCATGCAAAGCGGCACCATCATCCGCGCGATGATCTCGTCGTCGGACAGCTCACGCGTCTCGCGGACGACCTCCGCCACCAGCCGGTGCGCCTCGTCATCATGAACCTTCTTCGGCTTACCCTTCTTGTCTTCTTCGTAGACGTAAAAGCCCTTGCCGTTCTTCTGACCGAGGCGCTGGTTGTCGAGCATGATCTGAATGGCTGACTTGCCGTCATGGGCCATCCGATCGGGGAAGCCTTCCGCCATCACTTCACTGGCGTGAACGGCCGTGTCGATGCCCACCACATCGAGCAGGTACGCCGGGCCCATCGGCCAGCCGAAGCGCTCCATCAGCCTGTCGGCACGCTCGAAGTCGACGCCATGTTCCATCAGGCCGCTGAACCCGCCGAAGTAGGGAAACAGTACACGATTGACCAGAAAACCCGGGCAGTCGTTGACCACGATCGGCGTCTTGCCCATCTGGCGGGCGTAGGCGACGGTCGCGGCGACCGCGGCATCGGATGTCCGGGTGCCACGAATGACCTCGACCAGCGGCATCCTGTGCACCGGGTTGAAGAAGTGCATCCCGCAGAAATTCTCGGGCCGTTTGAGATTGGCCGCCAGCCGATCGATGGAGATCGTCGAGGTGTTGGATGCCAGGATGGTGTCATCAGCGACGTTGGCTTCGACTTCGCTGAGCACCGCTCCCTTGATCTTGGGGTTCTCGACCACGGCTTCGACCACCAGATCGACCTGGCCGAAATCGCCATAGGAGAGGGTCGGACGAATGTTGCCGAGCACTTCCGCCATTTTTGTCTGGCTGAGCTTGCCGCGCTCGAGCTGCTTGGTCAGCAGTTTGCGGGCTTCCTTCAAGCCCAGCTCGATCGCCTCCGACTTGATGTCCTTCATCAGAATCGGGGTGCCCTTGTAGGCACTCTGGTAAGCGATACCGCCGCCCATGATGCCGGCTCCCAGCACCGCGGTCTGCTTGACCGGCTTACCATCCTTCTCGTACTGCTTGGCTTTCTTCTTGACCGCCTGATCGTTCAGAAACAGGCCGACCAGGTTGTAGCAGACTTCAGTCTTGGCAAGCTTGGCGAAAGCCTGGGCTTCGATCGCCTGGGCACGCTCGCGCCCTTCGCCCGCGCCTTTCTGAATGACGCGGATGGCTTCGATCGGCGCCGGATAATGCGGCCCTGCCTTGCCAGCCACGTAACCCTTGGCCGTTTCGAATGCCATCATCTGCTCGACGGCGTTGAGCTTCAGCGGAGAGCCCTTCTCGACCCGGCGGGCACGATAGTCGAAATCCCCGGCGTTGGCCTTGTCGAGCATGTCGCGGGCGGCCGCCATCAGCGTCTGCTGCGGCACCACGGCGTCGACGGCACCGACCTTGAAAGCCGTCTCGGCATCGTTCTGGGTACCCCCGGCAATCCATTCGATGGCGTTGTCGGCACCGATCAGGCGCGGCAACCTGACGCAACCGCCCCAGCCCGGCACGATCCCCAGCTTGGTCTCCGGCAGCCCGATCTGGGCGCTGTCCGCCATCACGCGGAAATCCGTGCTCAGACTGAGCTCGCAGCCGCCGCCGAGCGCCAGTCCATTGAGCGCGGTGACGGTGGGGAACGGCAGATCCTCGATGCGGTTGAAGAGCGCGTGAATGCGCATGTTCATGTCGATCAGGAACGCTTCATCCTTGGCGAACATGGCGTGGAACTCGGTGATATCGGCACCGACAATGAACGCGTCCTTGGCACTGGCAATGATCAGCCCCTTGAGACCGGTCTCATTTTCCAATGTCTCGATGGCGCTCGACAATTCACCGATGACCGAAGCGGAAAGCTTATTGATCGCTTCATCCTTGAGGTCGAGCGTCAGGAGCGCAATATCGTCGTCCTGTCGCTCGACCCGAATGGCATCGCCTTGATAGAGCATGGGGGGTCTCCGTGCCATGGCTACTAAAAACGCCCCGCGGCGGCTTCGACGGGACGAATCATACGACTGTTTGAATATGGCAAAGCTTGCGGGGCTGCCTTGGCCCCGTCAAGCTCAACCAAAGTCTCGATCCTGCACTGCCATCGTCCTTCCTGCCAGCGTAAAACGACCCGCGCGTGCTAACCGACTTCCTGGCATCGTGTAGAGTGGCGCATCACCGCTAGAATAGCCGCGATCCGATGACCGGAGACACGGCGATCATTACGCTGTTTTACGGTCTCTCGTCTTTCACGCAATTTTGTCTTTCACGCAGTTTCGTCTTTCACGTAAGGAGCCTGGCCCGTGGCCGAGAAGCACCCCGCGATTCCTGCGAAACTCGCTTGGCTCGAGCCCACCGTCGCACGCTTGCGCCGCTATCACTGGCTCTGGCCACCGATCGCCTTCGTACTGGGTCTGCTGGGCTTCTTTCTGGTCAATCGACAGCAGTGGCTGGGTGGCGTATTGGCGCTGGGGCTGGTGCTGACCTGGGTTTTGTTGATCATCGAAAGTATCGCCAGCAAATGGTTGTCGCGGCGAGGGCGAAATGTCGCTCTGCCTCGGGCTGCGGCAACCTTCATCGCCCAGATGGTCCACCAGGAGACGCTGTTCTTCTGCCTGCCGTTCTTTCTCGCCACCACCATCTGGACGAGCGGCCAGGCTCTGTTTACCGGGCTGCTCATCGCCTGCTCGATCCTGGCAATCCTGGATCCCGTGTATTTCGGGTTATCCAACCGTCACCGCTGGCTCTACTTCCTGCTCCATGCGCTGTGCGTCTTCGTGGTCATGCTGGTGACACTACCGATCATGCTGAGCCTGACCACCGGCGAAAGTCTGATCCTGTCGATACTGGCCATGATGTTCTTCAGCCTGCCCAGTGTCATCGGTCTATTGAAACCTGCCGGCATCACCCGCTGGCTGGCGATGATCGGTCTGCTGATGGTGCTGGGCGGGACTGCCTGGAGTGCACGAACCTGGATACCGCCGGCCACGCTATGGTTGTCCGGGAGCGCGCTTTCGCCGAGCTTCGACACCGCGGCACGTCAGCCAAGGGGGAGCATGACGCTGACACCGCAGGCACTCGAGTCTCGCGGGCTCTTCGTCTACACCGCCATTCGCGCGCCGCGTGGACTGCGCGAAAAGATCTATCACGTGTGGCGTCATGACGACGCAGTGGTGGAACGTATTGCGCTGATCATCCGTGGCGGTCGTGATGAGGGCTACCGCGCCTGGACTCATAAGCAGAATTTCTCCGGCGAAGTGGCGGGACGCTGGCAGGTGGACGTGGTGACGCAGACTGGCCAGCGTATCGGAAGCATCCGTTTTACCGTTTCCGATGACGCCAGTGCCACGCTGGCGGACGGCAATATCCAGCGCCCACCGGGCATTCCGGGATGGAATATTCGCCATCTATTAGGAAGCGGTAAAGAACAGGGCGACTAATCGCCAATCATTGCGGCTTGCATTATCCTGCGCCCCTTTGGAGAATGTTAGGACGTTCACGATTCAGGTAATCCGCTATGGCACAGCATATCGGCTTTAAACTGGCACGCCTGCCACGACTCTGGCGCGCTGTCATCGATGAACGCCTGGCGCCGCTGGGGTTGACCCAGACGCGCTGGGTGACGCTCTGGAACCTGCGAAACATGGGCGGGGGGCAGGCGCAGTGCGACCTGGCGCGGGCCATCGGCGTCGAAGCGCCCTCGCTGGTCCGTACACTGGATCAGCTCGCCGAGCAGAATCTGATCGAGCGCCGCCCCTGCGCCGAGGATCGGCGCACCAAACGGCTGCATCTGACCAACGATGCGACGCCCTTGCTCGAGAAGATCGAGGAGATCGTCAATGAAGTCCGCGAAGAGATGCTCGGCGGGTTCACGCAGCAGGAGATCGATACCTTCGAAAGCATGCTGGATCGCATCGAGCGAAATGGTATGGACCTTCAGCGCCAGAGCGAGCAAGCCAAGGCCAGCTGATCACGGCCAGGTTCGTGCTGCAGTGGCTATTTTCACGCACGCCACTTACGTCCGGCGCTCTCGCACGGCACTCACGCACCCCAGGGAGGGTGGTGCGGAATGCCTGCAACGACCTTGTCGTTCCTCAACGCGACCTGTACCTCCATCGCGATTGCCGCCTGGATCGCGACTCGCCCCCTGAAGGGCGTCCGCTGCCCTTTCAGGACGCTCCCCGCCTCAGGGTTTCTCGAGAGTCCTGACACTCAACGCGGACTGACAGGCAATTCTGCACGTCTGCCACTCCCGGCCAGCGTATCGCGCATGGCGAGCCAGCTTGCCCAATCCTGCTGGAAACGTTCGTGGCCCATTGCCTCCTGCCACCAGACGCACAGCGTATGCTTGCCCGACTCGACGATCAAAGCGTCTGCCGGCAAGCGATCCAGCCACTGCTCGAGAGCTTCCCGCCGTTCGGCATCCAGAGACGGCAACGGGGCCTGCCGCCAGCGCCACTGATCCGTCGCCGCTTCCAGCGCTCCACTGGCGACTTCATTGCGGACCAGGGTGAAATCGCTGCCCGACGCCGTACCGGGATAGCGCAGCCGATAACCCATCAGTGCAATGTTCGGCATCGCCATCGGCGCCTTGGTGAAGTTCAGCTCGCCGCCATTGGCCTTGACGTAGCGCCGCAGCTGCCCGCGGGTGGCCTCGCCCCGACTGGGGCGTAACCACACCATCGGTGACAGGATCAACAGTACTGCCACCGACAGAAAACCCAGCAACGCCATAGTGTCTCTACTCCTTTTGCGGCCGACGGCTCTGCCGTCTGAGAGCCCTGCGTTACGACCAAGGTATGAACCTTTATTCTACCGATTGACGGTTACATTGCGTTGCGTCGTGAAGATGCATGGTTGATGATCGTGGCGCGCCTGACCGCAGGCCATTGATGAAAAGAGCGTTGTGCCGTTCATGAGGCGCGCTTACAGTTATCCATATTCATTCGCCGAACGGGGGATTACCCGATGAGCAACGAATACCATCATGTGCTGGTTGCCGTGGATCTGACCAAGGATTCGCACAAGGTTCTGGAGCGGGCGATTCCCATCGCCCGCCGCAATCAGGCCAAGCTCTCGATCATCCATACGCTGGAGCCCCTCGGGTTCGCTTACGGCGGCGATATTCCGATGGATCTGACGAGCATCCAAGACCAGCTCGATGAACACGCGACGCAGCGACTGGCCGACATCTCCGACCCTTACGATATTCCCCGTGAAGACCAGCATATCGTGGTAGGAATGCCGGACACTGAAATCCAGCGCTTTGCCAAGGATCAGAATGTCGATCTGATCGTCGTCGGCTCCCATGGCCGACACGGTTTTGCGCTACTGCTGGGTTCGACCTCGACCGGCGTGCTGCATGGTGCCGAGTGCGATGTCCTGGCAGTTCGCGTCGGCAAGGACGGCGAGACCGAGGAGTAACGCCTTACGCCAGACCGAGGAGTAACGCCTCACGCTAGCTTCCTGCCCTTCTCAAGAAGGACGGGGAGCTAGCGAGCAAGAAGGACAGGAAGCTAGCGACGACCCCGCGGCCGCTAACCCTCGCCTTCTGCCATTGCCTCCAGCTCCATCCAGCGCTCCATCGCCCGGTCCAGCTTGGCCTGGGTTTCCGACAACGCGTCGATCGCAGCGGCGACGGTCTCGCTGTCCTGTTGATAGAAATCCGGCGCGCCCATCTGACTTTCGTAGGTTGCGATCTGGCTTTCCAGCGACTCGATCGTCGCCGGTAACGTATCCAGCTCACGCTGCAGCTTGTAGGACAGCTTCTGACGGCGCTTGTCACCGTCGCTCTTCGTCGCCGACTGGGTCGATGCCGCCTGCCGTTCGGCCAGTTTTTCCTGTGCCTTGCGCGCTTCGGCCAACTCCCATGGCGCAGGCGGCAAGCGTCCACCCTGCCGCACCCAGTCGGTATATCCGCCGACGTAGCTCCGCACGACGCCGTCACCCTCGAACGCCAGTACGTCGGTGACCACGTTGTCCATGAACGCCCGGTCATGCGAGACCAGCAGCAAGGTGCCCTCGAAATCGATCAGCAGCTCTTCCAGCAGCTCCAGCGTCTCCACGTCGAGATCGTTGGTCGGCTCATCAAGCACCAACACATTGGCGGGTTGCGTGAACAGTTTGGCCAGCAGCAAGCGATTGGACTCGCCGCCGGACAGCGCCTTGACCGGCTGGCGGGCTCTTTCGGGCGTGAACAGGAAATCCTGCAGATAGCTGATGACGTGCTTGTCCTTGCCCGCAACGGTGATCTTGTCGCTGCCCTGGGCCACGTTGTCATAGACGCTCTTGTTCAACTCGAGCCCGGCGCGTAGCTGGTCGAAATAGGCGACCGAAAGATTGGTCCCCATCTGCACGCTGCCTTCACTCGGCGCGAGTTCTCCCAGCAGAATCTTGAGCAGTGTGGTCTTGCCGGCGCCATTGCGCCCGATCAGACCGATACGATCGCCGCGCTGAATCTCCAGGGAGAGATCACGGATGATGCAGGCGTCCGCGTAGTACTGCGTGACGTCTTTCAGCTCGACGACGCGCTTGCCGCTACGCTCGCCGCCGTCCACCTGGAACGAGGCCTTGCCCTGGCGCTCGCGTCGCTGGGAGCGTTCACTGCGCATCTTCTCCAGCGCTCGCACGCGCCCTTCGTTACGCGTCCGGCGGGCCTTGATGCCCTGCCGGATCCAGGTCTCTTCCTGGGCCAGTTTCTTGTCGAACTCGGCACGCTCACGCGCTTCGACCTCGAGTTCATGGGCCTTCTGCGCCTGATAGGTCGGATAATCGCCGGGGTAGCGACCCAGGCGTCCGCGATCGAGCTCGAGGATCGCCGTCGCCAGTTTGGAGAGAAAGGCACGGTCGTGAGTAATGAACAGCACGGCACCATCGAACGCCAGCAGCTGCTCTTCGAGCCAGGTGATCGTGTCGATATCGAGATGGTTGGTCGGCTCATCAAGCAGCAACAGGTCGGGGCCGGCAACCATGGCCCTCGCCAGCGCCACTCGCCGACGCCAGCCGCCGGACAAACCACTCATCATCGCGTCGGCGGGCAGCCCCAGTCGGGTCAGCACGGTATCGATACGCTGATGGAACGACCAGCCATCCTGCGATTCCAGCCGTGTCTGCAGCGTCTCCAGACGTCGCATGTCGGGATCGGCCGACGCTACCAGGCGATGATACTCGGCCAGCAGCGCCCCGGTCTCGGGAAGCCCCTGAGCAACGACTTCGAAGATCGTTGCCTCATCCGCGTCCGGCAGCGTCTGCTCGAGGACGCCAATCTTGAGCCCTGGGGCGCGCCAGATATGGCCATCGTCGGCCTGATTTTCGCCCGCGATCAGTTTCATCAAGGTCGACTTGCCGGTGCCGTTGCGCCCGACCAGCGCCAGGCGCTCGCCCTTTTCGATCACCAGATCGGCGCCGTCGAAAAGCGTATGATGCCCGTAGGCGAGTTGCAGTTGTTCAAGGCGTAGCAGAGCCACGTAGGACCTCGCGTTCGTGAGTCTTCGAAATGACTGAAGGTATGGCGTGCAGAACCTGTACCGTGCTGACACGTGTCTGGCCGACACTGAATCTTGGTGAAACTGGATCTTGCCGACACTGGATATTGTGGACACTGATCTTTTCGAATCATTGTCGAGCCGAACGTGTTTCTTGTCAGGCATTGTACCTTGTCAGTCCACTCTCGCCGAAATGGATTGGACTGCGCTTCGCCCCGACGCTTCGGCGCTTTACAATGTGCTCCGACTTTTTCCCTCGAATGAAAGGAGTGCCGCGTGAGCGACACGCCCCAGCACGAATCTATCCACGGCGACTCTCCTCTACCGGAGGCGCTGCGCATCACATCGCCGGCACCGCTGGTGGACATCGGCGCCAATCTGACCCATGAAAGCTTTGGCCAGGACCTTGAGGCCACTCTGGCTCGAGCGGCAGATGCCAATGTCCGGTCCCTGGTGGTTACCGGCGCCGATCTCGAAGGGGCGACACGGGCAGCCGAACTGGCGACGCGGTTTGCGAGTCTACATGCGACGGCCGGTCTGCATCCTCACCATGCATCCGACTGGAACCTGGATCTGGAACATGCCATGCGCGAACTGCACCAGCAGAAAGTCGTGGTCGCCGTGGGGGAATGCGGGCTCGATTTTCATCGTGACATTTCACCTCGCGCGGATCAGGAGCGGTCCCTGGAAGCGCAACTGGCTCTGGCAGCGGAAACCGGCTTGCCCGTGTTTCTGCATGAGCGTGACGCGGGGCGCCGGATGCTGGAGATGCTGCGCGAGTGGCGCGATCGACTGAGCGACGCCGTCGTGCACTGCTTCACCGGTGATCGCGAAACGCTTCACGGCTACCTAGACCTGGATCTGCACATCGGCCAGACCGGCTGGCTGAGCGACGAACGCCGAGGCCATCATCTTCGCGAATTCGTCGCAGATATTCCCGTCGAACGTTTGATGGTGGAAACCGACTGCCCCTACCTGCTGCCAAGAAATCTGCCGGCGAAAATCAAGGGACGCCGCCACGAGCCGGCTCTGCTACCTTGGATAGTGAGAGAACTGGCTTACTGGCGCGGCGAAAGCGAAGCCGAGCTGGCACAACAAACCACGCTCACGGCCAAGCGTTTCTTTCGGCTCGAGGAGGACGCTGGCAAATGACGGACTATCCGGGATTCATCGCAATAGAAACGGGCGGCGATAATTCGCTGCCATTGGCCATCGCCTGGGCGCTGCCCAACGGTCAGATCAAGAACACCCTGATTCAGCCGGACGACGAATGGCTGAAAGATGAGCTGCTGTCGCTCGGCGGTTATGATCTCGACGAGCTCCGCCATCTCGGAATCAGTCCGCTGGACGTTATCCGAGAGCTGGAAAACGATCACTTCAGCGAGACGCTCTACACCGCCGGCGTTCAGGACGATGAAGCGGCGCTGTCGTTGATGTTCGATGACTTCGGCGTCGATCCATTCGTGGAGTTGGCCCCGGCGGCGAATCTCTATCCCGAGCTCGATGCCGGCGAATGGTCCCGCGCCCGCAGCGAGCTCTTCGGCGAAATGGGTCTCGAGCCCATGCGTCCGGAGCATGAAGTTCAGGTCATGCTGTATCTACATCAGCGGCTCGTGCAGCAGGACGAGTAGCGCTACCCGCCTCGAGCCGTCGCCGTCCGGCGGCGACGGCTTTCTCGAGTCCTTGGCCTGTCGAATCACCTTCTGTCGCGTAGAAAACCTCCAGCGTGTCGATGAGCGCCTGCGCTCGCAATGGTATGCCTTCGCTGCGATAGCGCCTCGCGCGCGCGGCCACTTTCACGCTGAACGCTCGGCGGTCCACCTCGACACCATCGAGATTGTCGACGCTGACCTGAAACGGCTTGCCACAGGCTTCGCTGAATAGCGACTCGAGTGCCTGAGGCGCAGTTTCGACACGTTCGAAATCCGCCTGACGCCCGGCGTCTCGTCCGTCCGGTTCATACCAGTAGCCATAATCCTCCTGCTGCCGCCGTGACTCTCCGGCAATACACCAGTGGCTGACCTCGTGCAGCGCACTGGCGAAAAAGCCGTGGGCAAACACGATGCGGTGAAACGCGTGTTCGGCATCGGCCGGCAGGTAGATAGGTTCGTCGCCACCGCGAACCAGCCGCGTGCGATAGCTGGGCGCGAACACGCCGTCGAACAGGGCAATTAGGTCTTCGATATCGTGAGTCATCAACATCTCCGAAAGTGCGCCGGAGTATACGTAAGTTCAGGGCTCTCGCCGAGCGCCGGCTCTCGACTCCTGCTAGAATCGCCGCCCTGTCCGTTCGGTCAAGGAGCGCTTCATGTCGTCGACCGCCAACCGGCTTCACCGCTGCCGGGTAGAAACCCGTAGCCTGGTGCGCCTGGCCCTGCCGATCTGCGGTGCGCAATTGGCACAGGCCGGCATGAGCGCGTCGGACGTCATCATGTCCGGCCGGGCCAGCGCCACCGATCTGGCGGCGGTTTCCGTCGGTGCCAGTCTGTGGGTACCGCTGATGCTGTTGATGACGGGCACCCTCATGGGCGTCACGCCCATCGTGGCCCAGCAAGCGGGCGCCGGACGTTTCGATCAAGTCCGCGGCAAGGTTCATCAAGCGCTGTGGGTCGCGCTGGTCCTGGGCTGTCTCAGCGCTCTGGCGATGACGCTGGGGGCCAAGGCCATTTTTCAATTGATGGAGATTCCGGCCGAGGTCGCGAGCCTCGCAACCGACTATCTCAAGGCAGTGGCCTTCGGGATTCCGGCCGTCGCGTTCTACCAGGCCCTCCGGGCGTTCTCCGACGGCATGCATCACACCCGGCCTTCGCTGTGGATGAGCTTGGTGGGCCTCGCGGTCAATATCCCCGGCAATTTCCTGTTGATCTATGGCGGGCCCGGCCTGGTCGGCCTGTTTGGCAGCGAGACGCCTCTCTTCCTGCAGCAGCTGCCCGCCCTGGGTGCGTTTGGCTGCGGGATCGCAACCGCCGTCTCGATGTGGGCCATGTGCCTGGGCATGGTCTGGTACACGACTCGCAGCCGCGCGTACGCGCCGGTGGTGCTGTGGGAAGCACCGACGCCGCCGCGCTGGCGAGATATTGCCGAGCTCACGTATATCGGTTTGCCGATTGGCCTGGCCATTTTCTTCGAAGTCACGCTGTTCACCGTGATCACCCTGCTCGTCGCCTATCTCGGCGAAATCACGGTAGCCGCTCACCAGATTGCACTCAATGTGACTTCGATCCTGTTCATGCTGCCGCTGTCGCTGAGCATGGCGCTGACCGTTCGAGTGAGCAACCGACTGGGCGCCGGCAATCTTGCCGAAGCCCGTTTCGTTGCCTGGAACGGTACCGGCGTGGGTTTTGTCCTGGCCCTGTTCAATAGCGCGCTGATCTGGCTATTGGCGAAGCCCGTCGTCACACTCTATACGGGGAATATTGAGGTCCAGACCCTGGCGATGTCGTTAATTCTACTGGCGATGCTGTTCCAGATTTCGGATTCGCTTCAGGTCAATCTCGCTGGCGCTCTACGGGGTTACAAGGACACCCGCGTGGTCATGGGGATCACGCTTTTTTCTTACTGGTTCGTTGGCCTGGGCTGCGGCCATCTACTCGGCCGCGGCCTGGACGGCATGTTCGATGCCCTCGGCATCTATGGATACTGGATCGGCCTCAACGCCGGTTTGACGTCAGCGGCAACGCTTCTGGCGTGGCGGCTCTGGCGCGTCAGTCGGCGCTGCCAGGCAAAAAGCGCAAATTATCACTAATGAGATCGCTCGAGGGCTTAACAGGTCCTTTGTGGCTATGCTAATACTGGCAGCAGGCCTCAAGCCGAGACAATGCCGACCAGGAGGGTAGTCATGGGCGTCCCACTTTCCCCTCGATCTGCGCAGATCATTGATCTGGAAACCATGAGGCACCGGCTGAGAGCCAGGAAGCGGTTGGTCCGGCTATCGCCCGAACTCGATGGTCTGGAAATGCTTTACTATCTCGCCTCGGACCCCGATACGCTCTATGGCATGCCATTACTGGCGTGGGGTTTGCGTGAGGATAACGAGGTCGTCGGCCTAGTGCCGTGGATGGAGTCGTTGGCGCCCTGTCATGAGCTGGACGATCCTGAATACGGTCACTTCGTAGGCTATCGGGATCCCGAGACTCATGAAATATTCCATGATGCTCCCGAGCACAAGATCGCCGAGCTGGAACACGCGGCGGCGTACTTCGATTATGAAGAGACTCAGGACATCTCGTTGACGCAGCAGTTGCCTGAAACCCAGGGCACGCACGCGCTCTGCATGGACGAAGACGGCCGGCCCTGGCAGCTCAAGCAGATCTTCGGCTGGTATCTCTACAGCAACGGCAACGTCGATGCGATGCTGGTCGATGACGCTCAGGTCACGACACTGCCGGTTCTGGCCGGCGACGACTGCCTCTACCCCGGGCGCAGCCGACACCGCACGCTTTACTTCTTTCAGCGCAATATCGCCAATCGAATCCGCAACGAAGATCCGGATACTCTCGAGGCGCTGGCGCTGATGGTCGCAACGGGTAATTGATTCCGATGGACAGCCGCTATTTCAGCCTAACTGGATGCGATAGCGGTACTCGGCGCCCTCCTGAGTCTGCTCGATCAACTCGTGACCCAGGAAATGGCAGAACTGGGGGATATCGCGTGTGGTAGCAGGATCCGTCGCGATGACATTCAGGATATCGCCGACGGCCATGTCACGAACCTTGTTGTGCATCAGCATGATCGGCTCCGGGCAATAGAGCCCGCGAGTATCCAGGGTCTCGCCCTGCGGGGTTGCAGTGTCGTTCATGGTAGCCTCGCACAATCCATCGTCTTGATCCGTTCTGTCTATCCATCCAGACGAACATGAACGGTAACTTCTTCACGATCATGATACAGGTGACGACAGGCAATGGTAGCCGCCACGCCATGCGCCTTCAGCGTCACCTCGAGTCGCGTCAGGCAACGTCTTACCTCTTCCCAGCGCTTCTTCATCGGCAACTTCAGATTGAAGATCGCTTCACGGCACCAGCGCTTGATCAGCCACCGCTCGACCATGTCGATCACGCGCATGGGTTTGTCGACGATGTCACAGACCAGCCAGTCCAGGCGATAAGGCGGCTCCCAGACGAAGCCATCCTCACGCAGATGTTCGACTTGACCCGTCGCCATCAAGGCCGGCGCCATGGGTCCGTTATCGATGGCGTAGACGAACATTCCTCGACGCACCAACTGATAAGTCCAGCCACCCGGTGCGGCACCCAGGTCCACGGCCTGCATGCCATTGTGCAGGCGTGAGTCCCAGGCATCCTTGGGTACGAAAGTATGCCATGCCTCCTCGAGCTTCAGCGTCGAGCGGCTGGGAGCATCATGGGGATGACGAAGACGCAGTACGCCGCCCGGATGTTCGCTGCGATTACCCGGGAAACTCATTCCAATCTGAACCGAGTCACCAGATAGCCAAAACAGATGTAGCCGACGGCCACCGGCCTTGCGGCGCAAACCGCCACCTCGCTTCAGAGCGCTTTCCAGAGGGCGACTCAGGGATTTGGCCAGACGCCCCAGACTTTTGCCGTCATTGGTGTCGGGCGTTTCGTGCCAGATCGACTCGAAATTCCAGCCACTCTCGTTGACCTGTGCGACGATCGCGGAAATGCGATCATCACGCGAAAGCTGTAGTGGCGCGAATGCCACTAACGATTGCCGCGCGAAGACCAGTGACATCAAAGGTAGTGCACGATGAATGCCATTAGCCGGTTGGGATTCGTCGCTCTGCCAGCGAACGAAGCCGCTATCAGGATCAGCCGCCACGACTTCACCAGACTCACCCACTTCGTGCGCGCGCGCACTGACTTCAGCAGCTAGGTCGGGCTCGAAACCCGCTCGACAATATAACAACCATTCGTTGGGCACTCGATTCACAATTGCCTCGCTGTGCTGGCATTCATCTATTGAAAGACCGATATAAAAAAACCCCAGCCTATTGGCTGGGGTTTCGGATAGATGCCTGACGATGATTGGGGCGGCCATCCGTGGGCCGGCACTCCGGGACTCTCCATGGGGAGACCCCTAAACGCATGGGGAGACCCCTAAATAAGAGAACCCCGACCAATGGCCGGGGTTCGGAATAGATGCCTGACGATGACCTACTCTCGCATGGGGAGACCCCACACTACCATCGGCGCTAAGCGGTTTCACTACTGAGTTCGGCATGGATCAGGTGGTTCCCGCTCGCTATGGTCGTCAGGCAAAACTGACGTCGGAATGATGGGCCTTCACGGCTTACCCAACCCTCATTCCAACCGATTCGGATCATGCTGACTGAGATAGGTCTCATTGCCTGCCCGCTCTACGAGGCAGCGCGTATCCTGCGTTGTCGGTGATCGTTCACCGATCCGACTTTGCGCTTACTTCAGCAAAGTCTTGCAAACCCCTTGGGGTT